>JADLHR010000325.1 GCA_020848665.1 Anaerolineae bacterium | reverse complement strand
AGCGCCTTAGCGCGCGCCATTGTGCCACAAATTCTTACAGGACGCTCATAGACACAGCGCGGTTCTATGTTACAATAGGCTCCGAAAACTGGATATATGTTCTATCGCTATCACCTTGCCACATTCTGTCGGCAGCCTCTGCCGCCGGGCGGTCAACCGGCCCGGCCTCATCGCGCAGCTTGCCACCACGCGCAGGGAGCATCATCCCCACGCGCTGCGAGCCACCCCCAGACCGCCCTGGTTTTTTAACCAGATATTGATACCAAAAACTGGCTACCCGCCGGATGTTTCCTCTACAATTGAGGTGAGCAGTCACGGTGAACCGCCGCCCGCATGAACCGGGCAGGCGTGACGGAACGACAGACATTCCAGGTGGACAGTTCGTGTAAGCAGGTAGTCTGCACCGGCACACAGCAAAACCCCTGCTCCTGGCTGGATGCACCAGCGGATGTTATAGGACAGGGACGAGGAGGACCGATACGTGTCGAATAAAATGGAGCGTTTCACCCAACGCGCCCGACGCGTTCTGAGCCTGGCTCAGGAAGAAGCCGAGCGGATGCAGCACAGCCACATCGGCACCGAGCATCTGCTGCTGGGTTTGATGCGCGAAGACGGCGGAGTCGCGGGCCGGGTTCTGCGCGAGCTGGGCCTCGAGCCGAACCGCGTCGAGCAGTTGATTGAGAAGATGACCAGCGCGCAGAAGCGGCCCAGCGTCAGCCGGATGGACCTTTCTCCGGCGACCAAGAAGGTGCTGGAGCTGGCTGTCGATGAGGCGCGCCGGATGGGGCATCATTACATCGGCACCGAGCACCTGCTGCTGGGGCTGGTGCGGCACAACGAGGGCGTGGCGATGGATGTCTTCCGCGAGCTGAAGATCAGCCCGGACGAGATTCGCCGCCAGACCAAGCGCGTGCTTCAGGAAAGCCCGCTGCAAAATGCACGCCGCGCGCTGGACGCGCCGCAGGAACGGCCCAGCCGCCCCAACGTCAAGACGCCGCTGGTGGACCAGTTGGCGACCGACCTGACCGCGCTGGCCGAAGAAGGCAAGCTCGACCCGGTGATTGGGCGCCAGTTGGAAATTGAGCGCGTGATTCAGATTCTCAGCCGCCGCCAGAAGAATAACCCCGCGTTGATCGGCGAGCCGGGCGTCGGCAAGACCGCCATCGTGGAGGGGCTGGCCCAGCGCATCGTCAACCGCGACGCGCCCGCGCCGCTGCTCGGCAAGCGCGTCTTGCAGCTTGACGTTGGCTCGCTGGTCGCCGGGACGATGTACCGGGGCCAGTTCGAGGAGCGGCTCAAGCGCGTCATCGAGGAATTGAAGCAGTCCGACAGCATCCTGTTCATCGACGAGGTGCATATGCTGGTCGGCGCCGGATCGGCGGGCAGCAGCGTGGACGCGGCCAATATCCTCAAGCCAGCCCTGGCGCGCGGCGAGCTTCAGTGCATCGGCGCGACGACGCTGGACGAATACCGCCGCAACATCGAGAATGACGCCGCCCTGGAGCGCCGCTTCCAGAAGGTGATGGTCGAAGAGCCGACTATCGAGGAAACGATCGAGATTCTGCACGGTATCCGCAAGCCGTACGAGGAGCACCACGACCTGGAAATCACCGACGAGGCGATTGAGGCGGCGGCGACCCTCTCGGCGCGCTACGTGCCGGATCGCTTCCTGCCAGACAAGGCTATCGACCTGATCGACGAAGGGTCAAGCCGCGTGCGCATGTACAAGTCGCCAGAATCGTCGCGGGTCAAGCAGATCGAAGCCGACCTGGCAGCCGCGCGTGACGACCTGGAGATTATGCGCGAGGCGCTGACGCAGGAAGAGCGTGACAGCGCCCAGCACCAGATCGAGGACCTCGAAGGCGAACTGGACAGCTTCCGCGCGCACTGGAATCCGGAGACCAACCGCGCCCGCCTGACCGCCGAAGACGTTGCTGAGGTGGTCGGCATGTGGACCGGCATTCCGGTCACCGCAATCGCAGAAGAGGAATCCGAGCGCCTGCTGCGGATGGAAGATGAGCTGCACAAGCGCATTATCGGCCAGCATGAAGCTATCGAAGCCATCAGCAAGGCCGTGCGCCGCGCACGCGCCGGGCTGAAAGACCCGCGCCGCCCGATCGGCTCGTTCATCTTCCTCGGCCCGACCGGGGTCGGCAAAACCGAGCTGACAAAGGCCCTGGCCGAATTCATGTTCGGCAGCGAAGACGCGCTGATCCAGCTTGACATGAGCGAGTTCATGGAGCGTCACACCGTCGCGCGGCTGACCGGTGCACCGCCCGGCTACGTCGGCTACGAGGACGCCGGACAGCTCACCGAGGCGCTGCGCCGCCGGCCGTACAGCATCGTCGTCTTTGACGAGATCGAGAAAGCGCATCCTGAGACCTTTAACATGCTGCTTCAGATCATGGAAGAAGGGCATCTCTCGGATGCGCGCGGGCGGCGGGTGGATTTCCGCAACGCCATGATCATCATGACCAGCAACGTCGGCGCGGAAACTATCAAGAAAGGGACGGCGCTCGGCTTCGATGTGCCGGAGTTCGACGGCGGCCACTCGCGCGAGGAAGCGTACGAGGATATGCGCCGCAGCGTGATGGACAAGCTGCGCCGCGCTTTCCGCCCAGAGTTTCTCAACCGTGTGGACGCGACGATCGTCTTCCGCGCGCTGACGCCCGATGAGATCGGCGAGATTGTCGAGCTGGAGCTACGCAAGGTCAACGACCGCCTGGCCGAGCGCGCCATGAGCCTGCGCTCGACGCTGGCCGCCAAGAAATTCCTGGCGGACAAGGGCTTCGACCCCGATTATGGTGCGCGCCCGCTGCGCCGCCTGATCACTAACATGGTCGAAGACCAGCTCTCGGATGTCATCCTGTCCGGCAAGGTCCGGCTGGGGAGCACGGTCGAGATCGACTACAATCCGGAAGAGGACAAGCTGACCTTCAGCGAGATCGAGCCGGCCCCGCCGCTCAGTGAGCCGGCCTGATTTTCCCGCGTCACGGTAGCGGCTGCCGATTACTCGGCAGCCGTTTTCTTTTTCCAGGGTCCTCTGTGCCGCGTTCGTTAATTTTTCCTGAAATTTCGCCTCTTTGAACAGAAACTCTGTTAAGATTAAATTAATGAAGGGGGAAGCTTCGCGGCAGGGGTGCAGGCGATGACGTATTCGGTGTTGATTGTGGACGACGATCCCGCGCTGCGTGCGATGTACCGGATTATCCTGGAGCGGCGCGGCTACATAGTGGACGAGGCCGCAAACGGCGCCGAAGCGTTGCGGCTGCTGCTCAACCAGACCCCGGATGTGATCGTGCTCGACATCCTGATGCCGATGCTCGGCGGCGAGGCGGTGCTCCAGCGCATCCGGCAGATGCCCGCGCTGCGCGATACCCGCGTGCTGGTGCTGACCGCTTACCCCCGCTTCCGCGATACAGCCAGCCTTGAACGCGTCGATCGCTTCCTGGTCAAGCCGATCCTGCCGAACGATCTGGTCATGACTATCAGCGAGATGCTGTCCCTCAACAGCGCGCAGGCTGAGCCGCTGCTCTGACCTGCGCCCGCGATCCGCGCCCCATCCATCCCGGTGGCTCACCTCCGGCGCGCGCGCTACAATCAGCCGCTATGTCCCGATCCATTCTGCGCTATTCTTCCCGGCGGTTCGCCATCTTCGCGGGGCTGGTCACGCTGGCCGCGCTGACTCTGCTGCTCGCTGCCTGTGGCAAGGACGAGCCGCCTGATTCCACCACACCCGCTCCTTCCGGCTCGCCGAGCGCCGTGATCGCGGTCGAGCGCGCGGTTGTGTTCCCCCGGCCCGATCGCAGCGCGCCGCCGCTGACCTACCTCTTTGAGCGCGAGCAGGTCACGGTGCGCGGGCAGAGCGTCGATGGCGTTTTCTGGCTGGTGGCGGTCGGTGCGGGCGAAGGGTGGATTCT
>JADLHR010000324.1 GCA_020848665.1 Anaerolineae bacterium | reverse complement strand
CCCGATGCGCTGGTTCCGGGGACCGAGCAGCCGCCGCAGCAGGCTAACGCCTTCGAGCAGCTTGATCTGCTGCTCGACGCCGGTGAGCCGCTGACCGGCGCGCTCTACCTGCGCGGGACGAATAGCTGGCGCACCTGGCGGCGGCTGATCATCGTGGGTTTTGTGCTTTCGGTGCTGGGCGGCATCTTCGGCGGCATCTTCGACCTGTGGATTATCAACCTGGCCGGGACCGTCTGCTGGATTTACCTGATCGTCCAGGCGGTGCGGGTCTGGCGCGGCACGCAGGGGCACTACTACATCGGCTTTACACCGCAGCGCATCATCATCCAGCCGATCAGCGAGCGCCTGCGCTCCTACCGCGACGAGGTGCAGTCCGCGCCCTGGTACGCCGTGCGGCGGCTGGTCATGACCGCTGAGTACTTCTGGCTGGAAGCCGCAACCGCCGACAATATCCAGGTTCTGGGCTGGATTCCGGCGCAGGGGCCGGGTGGGCTTGGTCGCCAGCGTAAGTGGCTGCTCGCCAGCCCGATCGCGCATCTGCTGCGCGAAAAAGGCTACCCCATCCGCCGGAAATGAGCCGATGACCGACCCGCTGCCGCCAGTCTTCCCCGCGCCGCCGATCGGCGTGCTCGATTCGGGCGTGGGCGGCCTGTCAATCCTGCGCGCGATCCGCGCCCAGCACCCCGCCGAGCCGCTGCTCTATCTCGCGGATCAGGCGCATGTGCCCTATGGCCCGCGCACCATCGACGAGGTGCGCACCTTCACCCTCGCCATCGCGCGCTACCTGATCGCGCAGCGCGCCAAACTGATCGTGGTCGCCTGCAACACAGCCAGCGCCGCCGCGCTTCATGCCCTGCGCGCGGAGTTCCCGCACATCCCGTTCGTCGGCATGGAGCCAGCCGTCAAGCCCGCCGCCCACGACACGCACAACGGCGTGATCGGCGTGATCGCGACCGAGGCGACGTTCCAGGGCGCGCTGTTCGCCAGCGTGGTCGGGCGTTTCGCGCAGGGCGTCCGCGTCGAGACGCTGGCTTGCCCGGAATTCGTGCTGTTGGCCGAGACGGGCGAGACAGACTCGCCGCGCGCCCGCGAGATCATCCGCCACCGCCTGGCGCCGCTGCTCGATGCCGGGATCGATCAACTGGTGCTTGGCTGCACGCATTTTCCGTTTCTGGCGAGCGCAATTCAGGATGAGGTCGGCCCCGCCGTAACGATTGTCGATCCAAGCGCCGCGGTCGCGCGGCAGGTCGGGCGGGTGCTGGACGCGCGCGACCTGCGCTGTGAGGGATCATCGCCGGGCCGTGTCCTCGCCTGCACGACCGGCGATCCGGCGGCGCTGCGCTCTGTCGCGGAAATGCTGCTCGGCCCGGAAGCGGACACCTTCGATTACTGCGCGCTGCGCTGGCGCGGCGGCGCGCTCGAACCGGCGCCCTGATCGCGCCGCTCCTCGCCCCCTTTTTGCCTCACTCTTGCCAACCGCTAATCGCTAACCGCTGCTTTTGCTGCGCTTTCGCCCTTGACTTTGTACGCTATTTCGATATACTCAAAATTAGATTATCGTCGAAATAGGATGGTGCATCATGTCCCAGGAACAACTTCGCGTGCTGGTTCAGTTCTTCAAGGTGATGGCCGACGAGAGCCGGCTGAAGATCGTCGGGCTGCTGAGCACCGGCGAGCGTAGCGTAGGCGAAATGGCCGAGCTGCTGGGGTTGCAGGAGCCGACCGTCTCGCATCACCTGGGCCGCCTGCGCGAGCTTGATCTGGTCGAGGTCCGCGCCGAGGGCAACACGCGCTATTACTGGCTCAACCGCCGCCAGTTAGAGGCGCTCAGCCGCCAGTTGGTGCGTGTGGACGAGGCTGATTCGTGGGTTGGAGAGCTGAACATGGGCGAGGCCGAGCGCAAAATCCTGGCCGACTACATTGCCAACGGGCGTCTGAAGCAGATTCCGTCCAAGCAGAAGAAGCTGCTGGTAATCCTGCGCTGGCTGGCCGGACAGTTCGAGCCAGGGAAGCAGTACGCAGAATCAGAGGTTAACGACGTGCTGCGGCGCTATCATGAGGATTACGCCTACCTGCGCCGCGAGCTGGTCGATTTTCACCTGCTGAAGCGCGAAGGCGGCGGCGGGCTGTACTGGCGCCCCACCTCGCAGGACACCCCATAACCCACGCGCCGCTCGGAGAGTCCGGGCGGCGCGCTCGTTTCCTCAGCCGGGCTGACCGTGCCAGAACGTGTTATGAGCTTGCGCAGGACAGCGCAGTGGAAAGGCGCTTGCTGTCCCTCGCTGTTCTTTGCTGCTTTTCGCTATTTTCGCTACTTTTCGCTCAGAAGTGCACGGACACGTTGTGTGATACAATGCAGGCACTGTCACGAAAGTCATAAATTAGCGTTGTGGCGGGAGCGCGTCTTATGCAGCCTTCGTCCTTCTCCTCGCGGTGGAGTCCAGGCGCCCGGATCGGGCTGGCGCTCACGGCGCTGGTCGTGATCGCGGTGGGCGCGGTGCTGGTCGCCTACGCCTACGCCGCCTGGGACTGGCGCGGACACGCGTTCGCCGGGTTCCTGCCGGCGCGCGATCTGGCCGTCAGCGAGGCCGAGCCGTTTGGCGGGGGATGGCCCGCGCTCGCCGCCGGGCTGGCTCCCGGCGACCGTATCCTGGGGATTGGCGGCGTGGCGCTGGATGAGCTGTCCGCGCCGGAGCGCGTCGCCGCGTTTAACCGCGAGATGGCCGCCCGCGAGCCGGGCCAGCGCGTGATCGTGCGCTTTGCCCCGCAGCAGGAGACCGGTCCCGCCGGGGCAGCCTGCCAGAGCGCGGGCGAGAGCGCGCGCTGCTCGGTCACGATCATGCTGACGCGCATGTCGCTGGGGGACTTCGCCGGGTTCTTTGGCGTCAGTTGGCTGGCGGGGGTCGCGCTGTGGCTGATCGCGCTGGGGCTGGTGGCGCGCTGGCCGGACCGGCCTGCGCTGCGCACCCTGGCGGCGCTGACGGCGCTGCTGGCGGTCGTCGTCGCCGGGCGCTTCGACTCGCTCAGCACGCAGTTATATGTCCCCGCATGGCTGGCAGCGCAGGCGCTTGCGGGCGGGCTGGCGGTCATGCTGGGGCTGGCGTT
>JADLHR010000323.1 GCA_020848665.1 Anaerolineae bacterium | reverse complement strand
GCGCGACTCAAGGCGCTGGAAAGCACCGCGATCGGGGACCTGGCGCTGCGCCGCCAGTCGGTGCTGATCATCCCTGGCGCGGCCATGCTCGAAGAGACCAACCGCGCGCGGCTGGCAGAATCGGGCGCGATCCTGTGCCTGACCTGCCCGCTCAACGAGCAGCTTCGTCGCTTGCACGTGGCGCGAGGCGCGTGGTTTCACAGCCCCTACAACCGCGCCACGCTGCTCAGCCGCATCAAGCGCGAGCAAGCCGTCAAGAGCCTGGGCCTTACCATGCTGGATACGTCGCGCGTCTCCAGCGAGGAAGCAGCCGGTGCCGCAATCGCCTTCTGGCGCGAGCGCGCGCCGCTGTAACGACGATCCAGGCTTAGCTGGCGTCTGCAACGTTATCGAGATTGGATGAAGGAGACAGGGCCATGAGCGCACTGACCGTCTCGCTGGCGCAGATGAGTGTCCGCAAGGGGTTACCCCGCACCAACTGGGCGCGGATGCAGGAATTCACGGCGCGCGCCGCGCAGAACGGCGCCGAGGTGGTCGTGTTCCCGGAGCTGTGGGACGCGGGTAACGCGTTCGACAAGGGCCAGGATTTCGCCAGCAACCTTAGCGGAGGGCTGTTCGCGCAGGTCGCCGCGCTGGCCCGCCAGCACAATCTGCACATCTTCGGCTCGCTGTTCGAGAAGCGCGGCGTCGGGTTGTACAACACCGTCGCGGTTGTCTCGCCGCTCAACGGCATCATGGGCGCGTACCGCAAGCTACACCTCTTTAAGCCGACCGGTGAGGCTAGATGGCTGGTGCCGGGCGAAGCGCCGCTAGCGCTCGACCTGCCCTGGGGCCGGACTGGGTTCGCCATCTGTTATGATCTGCGCTTCCCCGAACTATTCCGCCGCTACGCCGACGACGGGGCCGATGTGGTGATCGTCCCGGCGGCGTGGCCTGCGCCGCGACTGGACCACTACCGCACGCTGCTGCGGGCGCGTGCAATCGAAAATCAATGCTATATGATCGCGGTCAATCGCACGGGGGCGGATGAAGAAGACGGCTTGAGCTACTTCGGCCACTCGATGATCGTCGATCCCTGGGGCGAAGTCGTGTTCGAGGTCGGCGAGCCGGAGGGGCTGTACACCGTAACGATTGATCTGGGCCTCGTTCAGGAAGTGCGACGCACCTTCCCCGTGCTCGGCGATCGGCGAATATAATCAATCGCAAGACGCCAGACGCGCGTTAGTAGGCCGTCAGCGGGCCGGAATGCTGGCCCTCGCCGGGGAAGATCGCGACAACCTGTCCGTGCAACCCCTGGAGCACTGCGCCCCGCTCGAAATCCTGCCAGAAGCCGCTGATCAGCGCTTCGGACTGTGTACCCCAGCCGAGCGCGTCGCGGATCGCGGTGTTCGTGCGCCACACGAGGCCGAATCCCCGGATCGGCTGGACCAGCCCGGCGGGCGCGCTGAATGAGGGATCGTCGGGCGGCAGCCCCTCGTGCCACGTGTCCGTGACTTGCCAGAGCTGCCCATTGTTCGCCAGCGCGTAAATCTGTCCGTTCGGTCGCCAGTAGAGCGTCCCGCGCTCAAACGGCTGCGCCGCCATCTGCTCGACGCCACCGATCCCGACCGGGCAGCCCAGGCGCTCTTGCAGCGCGGCGTTTGCGGCGTAGATCGCGACGAACACACCGGCGGGCGCAACCGGGCAATCGACCGCCTCGCCTGCCAATCCGCCAACAACGCCGGGGCCACCCATCGGTCCGACCACAAATGGGGCCAGCGTCGGGATGTCGTCCGCCAGCGCCTCGCCACTTTCCGAGGTAGGTCGTCCCAGGAAGATGCCGACGTAGGGTGTCAGCGTCGGCGTGGGGCGCGGCGGCGCCGGAGTTGCGCTCGATAGCGCGGCGCCCGGCTGCGGCATCCCAACCAGCACCGGGCTGGGCGTAGCCGTCATCTCAATCGTCGCGAGCTGTTTGGGCAATCCATCCAGCCCGGTCAGCACCGGCGCGTCCGGCGGCACCGCCGGAGCCTCTGCTCCACAGCCGGTCAGCACGAGCACCAGCAGCGCCAGCGCAAGCCACATCCACTCGTCCGCCCGCCACATCACGCTCCACCTTCCAGGATGCGCGCCCGCAGAACACGCTCGCTCAGCAGCAGGGCCAACGCGCTCGGCCCATCGTTGATCTCGCCCGCTGCCGCCATACGCAGCGCCTCTGCAATCGGAAGCAGGCGCAGAGAAATGTGCTCGGTCGCCTCGTGGCGCGGCTGGTCGAGCGCCACACCGAGCGCCACGTACACGTGCGCGACTTGATCGCAGATGCCGTTAAGGCTATAGAAGCGCCCGACGAAGATCAGCTCGCGCGCCTGCCCGCCAATCTCCTCGGCCAGCTCGCGCGCGGCCATGACTTCGGGCGCGATGCCCGGCTCGATGTTGCCGGCGGGAACTTCGAGACACCAGTCATCGACCGGATAGCGATACTGCTCGATCAGCACGATCTCGCCACCCGCCGTAACCGGCACAATCCACACACCACCGGGCTTCTCAACCACGGTGTAGACTGCTGCGCTGCCGTTAGCGGCCTCAAGCTGGTCCTGGCGCAGGTTGTACCACGCGCTGCGCCAAAGATAGCGGCTGGACACTGTGCGATAGGGGCGTTCTCGGCTCAAAAGACGCGTATCCTCTGGTGAGCAAGGGGCCGATCTGCCGCGAATTGTACGGAGAATCGCCTCAACACGCCACACACCGCGCGGTGATACGCATCCAGAATCGGCTTGGGAGAGCAAGCGCAGCGCGATATACTCGGCCCATCTCGCCGCCCTTCAACATCGCTTAGGCTGGAGCGACCACCATGAAAATTGATCGGGACACCGTGATCCACATCGCCGAGTTGGCACGGCTCCAGCTTACCGACGAGGAAATCGAGCTGTATGCCGGGCAGTTGTCGCAGGTGCTCAGCTACGCGGCAGAGCTTCAGGCGCTCGACACTGAAGCCATCCCACCGACCGCATCCGTGCTGCCGCTCAGCAACGTGCTGCGCCCGGACGAGCCATCGCCCGGCCTTTCGCGCGACGAGGTGCTCGCCAACGCGCCGCGCGTCGCCGATTATCAGTTTGTCGTGGACGCGATTCTCGACAGCCCATCCAGGTAGGCTGAAGCACACCCGGCCCGCGAGCCACTCGCCATGACCAAAGGCAGCTTCCCTGCGTCTGGCAGGGAAGCTGTTTTCGACTTTGCTATGAAGCGAGCAGACGCTATTCTCCGTCGATCAGCGTACCGACTTTGCGGCCCAGGACCGCGCCGATCAGGCTGTGGTCGTCCCAGATGTTCAGCACCAGCAGCGGCAGGTGATGATCCATGCACAGGGTGATCGCGGTCAGGTCCATCACGCGGACGCGGTACTCGATCGCGTGCGAGTAGCTGAGCCGGTCGAAACGGCGTGCGTTTGGGTTGAGCTTCGGGTCAGCGTCGTAGACGCCATCGACCTGCGTCCCCTTGATGATTACGTCGGCGTTGACTTCCATCCCACGCAGCGCGGCGGCGGTGTCCGTCGTGAAATAGGGGTTGCCCGTGCCACCGGCGATAATCACGACGCGCCCTTTTTCCATGTGGGCAATCGCGCGCAGGCGAATATATGGCTCCGCGACCTGGTTCATCATCACGGCGGTCTGAACGCGCGTCGGCACGCCGATTCGCTCCAGGCCGTCTTGCAGCGCCAGCCCGTTCATCACGGTGGCAATCATCCCCATATGATCGGCGGTTGCCTGCTCCATCCCGCGCTGCACACCCCGATTGCCACGCCACAGGTTGCCCGCGCCGATCACCAGGCCGATTTGTACGCCCAGATCGTGCACCGTCTTGATCTTCGCCGCGATAATTGCCACCTGGTCCGGATCAATACCGCAGCCCTCCGGCCCGGCCAGCGTTTCACCACTCAGCTTGAGAATAATCCGGCGATAGTGTGGAACTAACTCCGCGCTCGACATCGCTGCTCGTCTCCGCTCTGTGTTCTATGACTCAAGATCGCCTGAGGGGCCGACCCCGGCCTCGTGCGAAAAAAAAGGGATCAGGCGGTAAGCCTAATCCCCAGGGTCTTCATCTCAGCGAGCCTCTACTGCGTGTCGCCCGACTCACCCAGCGCGAAGCGGGCGAACCGGCTGAGCACGATGTTCTCGCCCAGATCGGCGATTGCCTGCTTGACCATGTCGCCGATGGTCACGCTGTCGTCCTTGATGAACGGCTGCTCGAACAGGACGAGGTCCTCGTAGAACTTGTCCATCCGCCCATCAACCACGCGCTCGACCACGTTCTCGGCCTTGCCTTCTTCCAGGGCGCGGCGGCGCTGAAGATCGCGCTCAGCGTCTACGACCGCGCTCGGAATATCCTCGCGCTGCACATACTGCGCGCCAAGGTTGGCGATCTGAAGCGCGATATCGTTGGCGAGCTGGCGGAACTGCCCGGTGCGAGCCACGAAGTCCGTCTCGCAGTTCAGCTCCAACAGCACGCCGAGCCGGTGATTGTGGTGCACGTAGGCATGGATGATGCCTTCGTTGGTCGCACGGCCTACCTTCTTGGCGGCCTTCGCCAAACCTTTATCGCGCAGATAATCGGCGGCCTTTTGCAGGTCGCCGTCAAACTGCTCCAGCGCATTCTTGCAGTCAAGCGGACCTACGCCGGTGAGATTCCGCAGTTCCTTCACCATCTGTGCCGTAACCTGAGCCATCCGTTACTTTTCCTCGCTCTCCTCTGTCCCGTCGTCGCCTGACGCGCCGAAGCTGAAGTCGCCGCTGCGCAGCTTCGCCAGCGTTGCCTCGCCCAGATAGGCTTCGTCATCCTCGACATCCGCCATAGCATCGGCGAAGTCAACGTCTTCCTCTTCGTACTCCGCGTCGTCAACGCGCGTCTTGCGCAGCGCGATCCCCTCGAGCGCGGCGTCCGCGATCTTGCTTGTCAGCAGGCGAATGGCGCGGATCGCGTCGTCGTTCGCCGGAATCACATAGTCAATCGGGTCCGGGTCGCAGTTGGTATCGACCAGCGCGATGACCGGGATATTCAGGATGTTCGCTTCCTTGACGGCTGTCACTTCGCGGCGCACGTCCACCACGAACAGTGCATCGGGCAGGCGCGACATGTTCCGCATTCCGCCAAACCGCAGGTGCAGCTTGTCGATCTCGCGGTCAAGCAGCATCTGCTCTTTCTTGGTCAGGCGGTCGAACGCGCCTTCGTCGCGCTGGCGCTCCAGGCGCTTCATCGTCTCCAGCCGCTCGCGGACGGTCCGCCAGTTAGTCAGCGTGCCGCCCAGCCAGCG
>JADLHR010000322.1 GCA_020848665.1 Anaerolineae bacterium | reverse complement strand
GCAGCCTCGATAGGCCGCCACGCTCCCATCGGCGTGAAAGCCGAACAGCATCACAGGGATGCGCCCCGCTTCATAGGCGGTCACTGCGCCGCCGTACTGGTAGCCGCCGAGAAACATCGCAACTTCGGTCGTACTGGCGAAACCGGAGACGAACTGGTAGTAGGTCTGCGGCGGGTTGCGCCACAGGCCGTAGGCGGTCGCGTAGTCGCGGTTGTTGATCGCGTCGTAGTACAGGCCGAGCAAGCTGGTGACGTTGGCGAAGTTCCCGGCAGCGTCAAAGCGCGAGTAGCACGACGTGCTCTTGATCAGCGCGTCAGCCCCTTCCAGCGCAGGCACGTAGCTCAGCGGGCGCAGATTTGCGCTGACGATAGCCCAAAGCGCCGTCCCCGACGCGCCACCCGCGCCGCCGTCATAACGCAGGTAGTAGCAGCCGGTGTAGGCAGCGACCGTGCCATTGGTGCGGTAGCCATACAGCACGGACGGCACGCCGCCGACCAGCGAATTAGCATCCCCCGGCTGCAAGCCGCCGAAATAGCCCTGTACGCGCTGGGTGTCGCCGTACCCGGCGACAAAAGCGTCATAGGTCTGCGGCGGATTGACCCACTCGGTATACGCCGCGCCGAAGTTACGGCTGTTAATCAGGCTGTAGTAGGCGTTCATATACTGGCTGGGCGACAGAAAACCCCCGGCGCTCACCGGCTGCGCACCGGCCAGCCCCAGCCCAAGCGCCAGCGCCAGCGCCGCGAGCGCGAGGCGAAATCCGAATCGAGCAGACATTCCAGGCACCTTTCTCTGTAGTCTCTCAATGTGATTATACGCGAACATGCCCGCGCTGGAGAGGCACGCGCACGCTACGCTCCGGCGGCGGAACCGGTACGCCGGAGCCGATTCCCCTCAAATGTGGGCAGGCGGCAAATAGCAGAAACGCTATACTCAACAATGAGTGACTTCGATCGATTCGGAGGAGGCATGGCTCGCAGACAGCACCTCACGTCCGAAGCGGACATCCGCTTGCCCCGCTACGAGTGGGCCTTTGACGAGCAGGGCCACCCGATTGCGATTGAGCACGCCGAGCGCAGCCGAACATACATTTGCCCGCTGTGCGGCGGCAAGATGATCTCGCGGCTGGGCGAGATCAAGCAGTACCACTACGCGCACGAGGCTGAAACTGACTGCCTGCCCGAAGCGGTTGCGCGGATCGCTGCCGCCCGCTGGCTTGCGCTGCGCCTGCAAGACTGTCTGGCGCACCACCTGGCTGTGTACATCACGTGGCCGTGCCGCCTTTGCGACCTGCCCCATTCCAGCGATCTGCTCGCCAGCGTGGCCGAGATCCGCGAAGGGCACACCTGGCAGGGCTGGACCGCCGACCTGACTTTGCTTGACGCAGCGCAGCAACCGCGCGCCGTGATCGCGCTTGACCTGTTCGGGCCAGGCGCGCTGCGGGTCTACGCGGCGCACGCGATCACAGCCCTGAGCGTCACGCCTGAACGCCTGCGCGGGCAGCCGTTCAGCCTGCCGCACCTGCTGACCGGCGCGACGATCTACGGCGGCGCCTGCTCGACACAGCAGCGCCTGGCCGAACAAGGAATCGCCGCCGATCTCCCGACGCTGCGCGCGCTGCTGACCGCCGCCGCGCTGCGTGAGCCATATTCCGCCTACGGCGCCGTCGAAGCGCAGGGCGGCGCGCCGCACATTCTGACGCTCGGCGGCCGTCCACTGTGGCTGCCTCCGGCGCTGTGGCAGCGCGCAGTCGGCGGCCTGCTGCACACTATCAGCCCCGCGCTGCAAGTGGTCACGCAGGAGTGGCCGCAGAACGACGGCTCGATCGTGGCGCTCTATTATGTCACGGTCAAAGGGTCAAACCGCGAGGCGAACGCGGTGGCGGTGCGCCGCTTCGCGCCCGGCGAGCCGGTCCAGGCGAATCTGGCGACTGTCCCGCTGCGCGTACCGGAGGTCGCCGCGATCCAGATCGCGCAGGGTTTCGCGCTCGGCTGAGCAGGGGAGACAGGCCACCCGGCTTCCGGCGTACCGCCGTCCTCTTGCCCCTGTGAGGGAGCGCCCCTAAAATGAAGGGCAGCGCGTCGCAGCGAGGAAGATAGCAGGGAGACAGCGAGCATGGGGTCTGACAGGGCGTCTGAACTCAACGACCGGTTGCAACAGGCGATTGCGCTGATTCAAGCCGGGCGCCCGGAAGAAGCCCGCCCCCTGCTGGAAGCGATCGTCGCCGCCGACCCAACGCACGAGCTGGCCTGGCTGTGGCTGGCAAGCGTCTCGACCGGCCGCACCGAGCGCATCAGCTCTCTGGAGCGCGCGCTCGCGCTTAACCCCGCCAACGAGACCGCCCGCGCCGCTTACACTCGCCTGACCGGCGAGGCGCCGCCCGAAGTAGTCCTCGGAACTCCAGCGCCTGCCCCAGGTCGCGCCGCGATCACGCCCGGCAGGCTGCTGATCGTGATGGCGGTTGTCGCGGTCGCCGTCGCAGCGGTGCTGATCGCGCTCTACCTGCGCGACTCCGATGCCGAGGTCCGTGACGCCTCTCCAGCGTCGCCGCTGGTGCCGCTCATCTCGCCCACGCCGAGCGCGCACATTTCGCCTACGCCGAGCGATACCCCCCGCCCCACCGATACGCCGGGGCCGTCTCCCACCCTGGTCTGGGACAGCGCCCTGCCGACCTGGACCGCCGCGCCGACCAGCACGCCTGCGCCGGCCCGCCGGGTTGTCACCTGGACTCCGCGCCCGCCAAGCGCCACCCCTACCGAGCCGCCGCCGACCCTGTCTCAAACTCCTGGCCGCGCGCCTCAAGAGACGCCTGCGCCAGCCCAATCGACGCCGACCGAAGGCGTCACGGGGCTGCTCAGCGGGCGCGTCACAGCGATTACGCGAAGGACCTGGTCGCTTTGAGAGAAAAACGAGTATACTAAAGCTATGCACCACGCCGCGTCACATGCTACAATTATCTAGTGTGCGCCACGCGGCGCGCTTACCTGAATATGGGTGTCGATCATTAGCAAGGAGAGCATATCGTGGCAGACATTGAGTTCTACGACGTGAAGACTCGCAAAAAGGTCAAGCTTCCCGAGTCCGACGTGGTGAAGACAACGTTCACCACCAAGAACGGCCAGACACGCTACGGCCTGCGGGGCAAGACCAAAGACGGTCGCACCCTGACCAAGTTCATCAGCAAGGCCGACTGGGATTCGTCCAAGCTCAAGCAGGGCTAGTTCCATACGTCCAACGCCCACGAAACCCGCGCCGACCGTTGGTGCGGGTTTTCGTTTCACGACCTCGGCGATCCTGTCAGCGATGATCAATGTGCGGAGCGCGCCCGGTGATCGATCCGACCCCACCCGGAGACCTGGCTGAACTGCTGCGCGAAGCGGGGCGCGTCCACCACCAGGCGTTCGCCGACGTGGACGGCGCGGATCCCGACTGGCCTCTGTGGTACGCCAGCTATCTGCTGGAACGGCTCCGCCTGCGCTTCGGCCTCGGTCTGACGCGCAGCGATCTGGTGACCACGCTCGTGCTCGCCGCCGAAGATCACGCGCGCCAGGCGCCCAATATCGAGTGGGCGGTCCACTATGCGCGCTTCCTGACCGAGCGCCACGGCCGTTAAGCCCCTGGCTTGTGCAGATCGCTCTGCCGCCCGCTATAATCTGGCGATAGCCGTCCGGGAGCGCATCTTCGCGCTCCCGCGCGATACCGGGTGCCAGGCACCCACCTCGATCCTCAATCCAACGGAGTTCAGAATGATCAAACGGATGTCTCTTAGTGTGGTGCTCGCTATGGCGTTGGCGTGGGCGCTGGCAGCCGGGCCGCTTGCCCAGGCGAGTGAAATGGCGCCGGTCGCCGGTGAGTTTCCCGGGCAGGAAGCGGGCGATCCGCAGACGTATACCGACGAATTGCTCGGCCTGACGGTTTCGCTGCCCGAAGGCTGGGAAGCTGTGGCAGGCAGCCAGGATTACGACCTGGCGCTGGTATCGCCCGAAGCGCTCAACGGCGAGCAGGGCGCCTACATGACTCTGCTGAACATTCCGGGGTTGGGGCCGGACACGACGCTCGCAAGCGCCCTGGAGCCGCTGGCGAGCCAGGTCGAGAGCAGCGTTGAGCCGCTGACGGCTGGCGCGAACGAGGGCTTTCAGGTGCGGGTCGTCGATGAAGCGAACAACAGTGCGCAATACCTCGTGCTGTTTCCCTACGGCGAGCACGGCGAGGTCTTCTACATCCAAGCGGTTGCGCCTATCGGGCAGGAAAACGTCGTGCTGGACATCCTCAACAGCCTGGAGCTGAACCCGCCTCAGCCCGACTATGATGCGATTAACGCGGCCTGGCAAGCGGGCCTGGCCGAAAACGGACGGCTGGTCTATGGCGAGGCGGACGCGCCAATCGAGCTGGTCGAGTTCTACAGCTTCACCTGTCCGCACTGCGCCAACTACAGCTTCCCGCTCAATCGCCTGATCGCGCTGGACGTGGAGGGCAGCGCCCGCGTGCGGATCGAGTTGGTGCCGATCGCAGGAGATGCCCTGGCTGAGCGCGCCACAAACGCGACCTACTGCGCGACCGAGCAGGGCGCAGGCTACAGCGCGTACAAGGCGCTCTTTGCCGCCTCGATCAACGCAGGCCGCGAATACGCCTACAGCGAGGAAGGCATCGCGGAGCTGTTGGGCGGGCTGGACGCCGGGCTGGACATGGACGCGCTGAGCGCCTGTACCGCTGAAAATCGGTACAGCGCGGCGATCGACGAGGGCCGGACGCGCTTCACCGATTACGGGCTGACGGGCACACCAACCGTCTTGCTGGGCACCGCCGAAGCTGAGGTGCAGCCGCTGATCCTGCCCGACGGCCAGGTGTGGAGCGGATCCATTCCGGTTGAGCTTCTGCGCGAGATCTTCACCCTGATCACCGAGCAGGGCGTCGCGCTGGAAGATGCGGTCAGCACGCTGATGAGCCAGGGTCAATAGCCCGGCCCGGCGCTCGCTGGTTTTACCATTCGATAATCCACCCACGCGAGGGGCCAAGCTGGCCCCTCGCGGCCGTACAGCACTACAGACTGTTCCCGTGCCCGGCGCCCTCATGCTATACTAAAGCGGATATCCGCTGACCGCCGGATGAGGCCCCTATGAGACTCCAGAATCTCCAGTTGAACCGCGTGCTGCGCGCGGTCCTGATCGTGACCGCCATCGCCACCGCGCTCAGTTTCGGCGCTTGCTACTGCTTCCTGATCGGCGAGCTGGTGGACGAAGTGGACCCGGAAGCGGACCTGAGCACCCAGCAGGAGCAGCTTCAGAAGCGCGCGCCGGAGATTGTCGAGGACGTGCTGCGCGATCCCCCTCCCGGTCTGAACCTGCTGTTCCTGGGGCAGCTTGGGCTGGTCGTGCTGCTGGCGTTCTGGCAAAGCTACTGGGCGGCGCGCAGCGCCACCTCGCCGGAGCAGGCAGGCGGTTACGGGCTGGCGGTCGGCGTGGGCGTGCTGGTCACTTACGGGATGCTGCTGCTGGTCTTCGGCCCGATCTCCTTCCTCTACAAGGTCGCTTTTTACGCGGCGCTGCTGGCGGCGACTATTACTGGCGGGCGGCTGGCTGGTCAGCGCCTCGACCGCTTCGGCGTCGCGCTTGACAAGTCGAGGCAGTTCGACGCGTCGCCGTTCGGCGGGCCGGATTTTGGCCCGGTGACGCCATCGCTCGCACCCGGCCAGCTCAGCGGCCCCACGTCACGCGTCGAAAACGCGCAGGTCTACTACAACATGGGCGTTTCGGCGGCGATGGGCGGACGGCGCGACGAGGCCCGCCAGCATTTCACGCGCGCGTTGCAAATCGACCCGCGCCACCTGCTCGCCTGGCTGGAGCTGGCGAACCTATCCGGCACGCCCGAACAAGCCTGGGGCTATATCCAGCAGGCGCGCGCGCTCGATCCCAACCACCCCAGCGTGATCCAGGCGGTCGATCTGATCTGGCCGCAGATCGCGGATAAGGCTGCCGGAGGCGCGCCGCCGCTCGGCCAGCCGCCCTATCACGGCACTCCGCCCGACGAGCCGGGCATTATCCGCTCGCAGATGCCGCTACAGACGCCGCCGGGCGCGGAAGTTGTGCAGTTCCCGATCGAAGCGCCGCCGGAATTAGTCGAAGATGATGGCGAAGCGCTTCCACCCTGGCCTGACGACGAGCCAGGCAATCCACCCGCCGCACCTGACCAGACCTGACAGCGGCGGGAAGCCTGTCACCGCATCCCGGCGCCGCACCGCTCGCCCGCATCCGAGACCCTGACTGGAGGCTGCTATGAGTTCATCTACCCGCTACGATCTGCTGCTCCGAACCATCCGCCTGGCCCGCGAGCTTGAAAAAGGCGGCTTCTACAACGCCGCCAAGCTGTTCTGGGCGGCGGCATTCTCGTACGAGCTTCGCGCGGCCAACGATCTGCCCCTGGGCGGCGAACCGGGCCGCCTGCTGGACGAGTTAGACGCTGTGATCGCCACGCTGGAAGCGGCAGGCGCCGACCCGGCGGTGATCGCGGCCATGCGCTCCGGCGCGGCCGGCGTCCGCGAAAACCGCACGATTACCTGGGATGAAGTGCCCGCCGTGGCGGTCTGTCGGACCTGCGGCGCGATCCAGCTTGGCGAGGCGCGCGCGTGCCCCGCCTGTGGCGCCGACCCGCTGACCCTACGCCAGGTCACGCCGATCTGGTTCTTCGATCCGCTCTCGCCCGACGAGGTGCTGGCCGCGCTTGAGTCCGGCCCGGCGCGGCTGGGCGCGTTGGTCGAGGGGCTGAGCGCCGCTCAGCTTAATCATCCGCCGCAGCCGGGCGAGTGGTCGATCCGCGAGACATTGTGGCACGTGCTGGTCGCAGAGCAGTTGTTCGCCGGGCGGGTGCAGAAGCTGCTGGCCGAGGATAATCCGTCGCTGACTGGCATGGCGTCGTGGACAGTCAGCGGCGAAGACGACCTCGGCGCGCACGATATTCTCGACCGCTACGGCGCGCTCCGCCAGGAGACGCTGAGCCGGCTGCGCGAGATCGCATCCGGCGACTGGTGGCGCACCGGCTTCCACGGCGAGTGGGGGCGAGTGACGCTGCTGCAGCAGGCGATCTACTTTGCGCGCCACGAGCGCTCGCACTTCGCTCAGATCGCCGGGGCGCGGCAGGCAGCCGAGCAGATCGGCTGAGGGCCGCGCCACACCCGGTTTTGCGCGGACGGCGGGAAGAGGTCCCGCCTGCATTAAGGAGAAAAAGACGTATGGCGCTGTTCGACAAGCCCCTCGAAGAACTGCGTGTGTACAAGCCAGAGCGCAGCGAGCCGGCGGACTTCGACGCGTTCTGGCAGCATACGCTGGACGACACGCGCCGCCACCCGCTCGATCCCTGCTTCGAGCCGGTTGAGGAGCTGCTGCGGACTGTCGAGGTGTTCGATGTGACGTTCTCCGGCTACGCCGGGCAGCGGATCAAGGGCTGGCTGGTGCTGCCGCGCCAGCGCGCAGAGCCGCTCCCTTGCGTGGTCCAGTACATCGGCTATGGCGGCGGGCGGGGGCTGTATCACGAGTGGCTGGACTGGAGCGCGGCGGGCTGCGCGCACCTGGTGATGGACACGCGCGGTCAGGGCAGCACCTGGCGCAAGGGTGACACGCCAGATCTGCCGGATGTGGGCGCCAGTCCTTCGACGCCGGGCTTCATGACGCAGGGCATCTTCGACCCGGCGACATACTATTACCGGCGCGTGTTCGCCGACGCGGTGCGCGCGGTCGAAACAGCGCGCGCTCACCCGGCGGTGGACGGCGCGCGAATCGCTGTTTGCGGTGGCAGTCAGGGCGGCGGGATCGCGCTGGCGGTCGCCGGGCTGCTGCACGGCGAGGTCCAGGCTGCGATGCCCGATGTGCCATTTCTGTGTCACTACCGGCGCGCAACCGAGATCACGGACCGGCTCCCGTATCAGGAGATCGCCATCTTTTGCAGTATCCACCGCGACCGCATCGACACCGTGTTCCACACGCTGAGTTACTTTGACGGGGTGAACTTCGCGGTGCGCGCCGAGGCTCCGGCGCTGTTCTCGACCGCGCTGATGGACGAGACCTGCCCGCCTTCGACGGTCTTCGCCGCGTACAACCACTACGCCGGGCCGAAGAATATCCGCGTCTACCCGTACAATCACCACGAAGGCGGCGCATCCTTCCAACTGCCGCACCAGATTCGCTTCCTGCGTGAGGTGTGGAGCTAGAGGCTGTTATGCACTTCGCGGTCTGGTTTCCAGCCCATCCCCCCCATCCTTCCGACCTGCGGCCGGCTTTCCTTCCCCCAGAACGAGGGAAGGAAAAAACCAGAGCGGACTCCCCTTCCCTCATTTTGGGGGCAAGGGGCCGGGGGATGGGGGGCTTTTCT
>JADLHR010000321.1 GCA_020848665.1 Anaerolineae bacterium | reverse complement strand
GCCTGCGCCTGCCCATCGGCGTTGAGATGAACGCCTGCTGTCCAGCCGGCCAGCTTGCCGGTCTTAACCCAATCATTGACCGCATGACGAATTAGAAGTATTTCGGTCATGGAGCAGCAGCGTTCCTTTGGTACAGACCAGGATCAGGCGGCGCCAGCAAGCGGGGCGGTGTCGCCACAGGACGCGGCGCGGGACGCAACGATTTTATACAGTTTTTTATAGCAAACTTCGTTAAATTGCACTACTGTATGGTTGTGGATATGTTCACCGAACGAGGCTCTTGAATGAGGTCCCTTAACGCGCTAGGGCTTGAAGCGTGGCGGCGCGCATCAAGCGAAGGTGTGCTGGTCACGAACGCGGCTCACCAGGTCGAGAGTCTTAACCCGCGCCTGAAAGAGCTGCTGCACCTGGATCAGGACCCCGCGACCGTACAGGACCTTCTGGCAGCCACGCGTGCCTCGATGCCAGAGCTTGCCACCATCCTGGACTTCGATCCGGCGCCGCACGCTGCGCGCTGGGGCAGCGTCCTGGTTCACGGCCCTGTGCCGGTGCGCTTGCGCTGGGAGCAGATGCCGCTATACGACGATGGACAACACGTAGGGACGTGCACGGTCTTCCGCGATGTCACGACCTTGGTCGAGCGCGACCTGTCGAAGCAGTCCTTTCTCGCTATGCTCTCGCACGATCTGCGCACCCCGCTGAGCGCCATCCTCGGCTTCTCGGAACTGCTGCGCTCCAATCACAGCGCGCTGTCGGCAGAGGTGCAAGAGGAGCTGCTTGACAGCATCGTGCGTAACGCGGCAGATCTCAACCGGTTCACGCAGATCGCGCTGGACGTGATGTATCTTGAGGCTAACGTCGAGACCTTCGAGACTGAAGCTGTCGCGCTGGACCGCTTTATGCGCCAGTGGCTGGCGGATGCCGCTCATCGTTTTCCGGTAGAACAACTGGTTTTTCGTAATGGTGTTTCGCCAGCGCATCCCGCCCGGATCGCGCCGTCGGCGCTGCACCGTATTTTGCAGATTCTGATCGAGTTCGCGCTCGCTGAAAGCCCGGCAGGCAGCCCGGTGCTGCTGTCGCTTGACTACAATGCAGTGCGCGCACATATTCGCGTCCGGCTCGAAGCGCCTAACCTCACGCACCAGGATGCCTCTACACTGTTTGAATTGTTCCGCCCCCGTGACCTCAGCGAGCGCTCGCGCCCGCAGCTGCACCGGATCCAGATGCACGTCGCTAATCTGCTGGCCGAGCGCCAGCGCGCGCTGCTGACTTTGCACGAGGAGCCGCGGGCGTTTTTCCAGTTTGACCTGGCGCTGCCTCTCGACGCCGCTGGCGGCTGACAGCGGCCCGACGTACCCCCGAATGATCAGGGTGTTTATGCAATAGCCTCTGCCTTGACACTGGCTTCGTCTCCCGGTATAAGGGTTCTGTGCGAGTCGGGGCGCTTTCCAGCGCGTGCGGGGCAGGGCGCTTCGCAGGATTGTCTACCGCTTGGGAGCAAGATCAATGGGCCGCGTTGTAAACACGAACAGCACCGGCAAAGTCCGCAATCAAATGATGCGCACCGCCGCCGAGATGCTGCGCCACCTGAGTCAGAAGCAGGAACTGGACGACGAAGCGCGCGATATGACCGCGCTGTTGGTCTTCTGCCTGCGCGAAGTCTATAACGGCATCGAGGAATCGGCTGCCGTGTGGGAGAACCGGGATTACTGGCTGAAGGCGGAGCAACTGCGACAACGATGGGGCTGGACCGGCTACGCTGCTGCGCGCCTGGAACAGATGATCCGGGCCGACGAATGGGAGCGGCTGCCCGCGATCATGGCCGGGCTGTTCGAGCACTTCGTGGACATTCGCATTACCAAGCTGACGCGCTCGGCGGCGGCGTGGACCGGGGCCTATGATCGGCTCATCGATGATCTGGCGAGATAAGCGCGGAAGCGATTAGTCGAACTGCGCCGCGATCCACGGCGCGAGCGCGTCATAATCCGGGACCCAATACCCGGCCGCCATCCCGATCAGGTCATCGCGCTCCAGCACCCGCGACTCGCGCCCGGGCCATCCTAGCAGCAGCGCGGGGCCGGCCTCCAGCAAATCCCAGACGGATAGGTCGGTGTCGGTATGCGCGCGCAGCACATACAGGACGCGCGGCCAACGGAACACCTGCGCGGGGTTGGAGAGCTTGCGGATCAGCGCATCAACGACCTGCTGCTGGCGCTCTGCGCGCTGGTAGTCATCGTCCTGATGGCGTGTGCGGGCGTACTGGAGCGCCCGCTCGCCGTCCATCTTCTGGCGTCCTGGCTCGAATTCGATCTGGATTGTGCCACCCGTGCGCGTGGGGAACTCGTAATCCACGATCCGCTTCGGCACGTCGATGGTAATTCCTCCAACGGCGTCGATCAGCTCGACGAAAGCGTCGAAATCCAGCCGCACATAACGATCGACGCTGACGCCAAAGCTTTCTTGAAAGCTCGCTTTAACCAGCGCTGGCCCTGAGCCAGGCGTTTCCAACTCTGCGATCCGGTTGATAGTGTTAATTGGCTGGCTGCCGTAGTCTGGTACGCGAATCACCACGTCGCGCGGGATCGACAGCAGGCTAACGTCAAGCGTGCGCGGCGTGATGTTGAGCAGCATGACGCTGTCGGTGCGCGCTTCCCAGCCTCCGCCGTTGCGGGCATCGACGCCCAGAATCACGATATCGAGCGGTTGCGGCGGGATGATGAAGTACAGGAGCAGGATCGTTCCGAAGCAGGCGATAGGAACCAGCAGCAGGATTAGACAACTGAACGTGCAGCAGCCGCGTCTCCGGCGCACTGCTGGGGATGGGAAGTAACCGTATGGGGTTGGAGGCCGGCGTTTCACCGGCGCACGCTGAAGGGGCTGCACGATTGCCGTTTCTCCCTGGCGCTTTGGAGCGGCCAATTCTGCCGCGAAGCAGCCTGGACCGCAACTCAGGCGAGTGGTGCCCGCGTGGAGCGGCCCGTATAATCTGGTTGTTGCCTGACCGGATTGCCCCGCAGAGGGAGTCAAGCGTTGGACCCTGAGTTGTTGTTTTCGACCGTCATAGCAGTTGCTATTCTGGGCGCTGTGGTTGTCGCCGCGAACTATGCCGACAAACGGCGCGACCGCCGCCTGCGCCAGTGGGTGTTTGGTGTGCTCCTGCTGATGAATCTGTCGCTGATGGGGTTGTACGGCTTGATTCCGCTGGCCGATGGGGGCAGCGATCTCAGCCCGGACGAAGCTGCCGGGGGCCTGATCCTGTCAGGGCTTGTCGGCGTCGCTTCGACTGCGCTCCTGTTCGAGGGCGTGCGGGAGCGTATCGCGCGCTTCTTCCCGGCACGCAAAGCCAGGCGCGAGCTGGGCGATTATGCAGCGATTCCTGCCCCTGGAGCCAGGAACGGGTCGCCCGCTGAGCCGCTGTTTCCGCAAATGCTCAACTATTACACTACGGCCACCCGCGAGAATCCCGCAGCGCACGCCGCTGCCGCCCAGGCGACTGCCAAACCGGGATTTGACCCGCGTTCGACTGTGCACGCCGTGGCGCTGGTGTTCATCGTGTATCTGCTGGGCACGCAGTTTATCTCATTTGTGTTGGAGGGGGGCCTGGCAGGCGTCGCGGCGGGGTTTGCGGAAGGTCTCACCGCCTGGGACCTAGTCTTGAACGGGCTGCCACTGATCGTGATCCCGGTGCTGGGCGTCGGGCTAGGTGTCCGCCGCACGCTGCCGCAGGCGCTTGCCCGCCTCGGCATCGGCGGTTTGTCTCTGCGTGGGCTGGGCGTGGCGGCGGCGGTTACGGTCGCGCTGTTGATTCTGGTGTCGGTTGTTGGCTCCACGTGGCAACTGCTGGTACCGCCGGAAACGTTCGAGGAGCAGACACAGGCGTCGGAGGCGCTCGCTGATAGTGTAACGACCGTCTGGCTGGCGCTGGTATTGGCGGCTTCGGCGGCGATCTCGGAAGAGATCGCGTTTCGCGGCGCGCTCCAGCCGATCTTCGGCTTCTGGCCGACTGCGATCATCTTCGCGCTGACGCACATGCAGTACGCGCTGACTCCCGCAACGCTGATCATTCTCGGCGTCGCCGTCGCCTTTGGGTGGATCCGAATGCGCTACAACACCACCGTTGCGATGGTCACACATTTTCTGTACAACTTCATTCCGCTGGCGCTGAATGTGGCGATCGGGACCGAGGCGCTTCACTGGCTGCACGGTCTCGGATTCGGATTGTGACTGTGCCGAAGAATACATTACGCCCCGGCGCAACGCACGCGCTCACCTTCGAGAGCCGCGCCACCGAGCGCCGCATGACCGTACATGTGATCACACCGCCAGGCGACTGCGAGACGGGCATCGCTCGCCCTGTGCTCTATTTTCTGCACCCCTGGGGCCTCAGCCCGCGCTATCTGATCGACAAACTGCGCATGGTGGAGCACTTGTGGCAAGGGGTTGAGCGCGGCGCGCTGCCGCCATTCGTGATCGCGCTGCCGGAAGGCGGCAAGAGCTTTTACGTCAATGCGCTCGACCCGTCCGGCCACGATTGGTCGCCTGTCGTGTGCAGCCAGCCAGCGTTCTTCGCACATGCGCTGGAACAATACGGGCGCTATGGTGACTATCTCTGGGACGAAGTCATGCCAGCAGTCGAGGAGCGTTTCGGTGTGCGGAGTGATCGTGCAGGCCGCGCAATCGGCGGAATTTCGATGGGCGGCGCGGCGGCAGCGTACCATGCGTTTCGCGCACCAGAGGCATTTTGCGCTGCCGGAATTCACAGCCCGGCGGTGTTTCAGGGACCACCGGGGCAGGGCGGTCCGCCCTGGATTTTCGGGCTGACGCAAGAGACATTCGCGCAGTACAACCCGGCGGACCTGGCGCGAGGTCTGGCGCCTGAAGATCAGCCGCGTCTCTGGCTGGACTGCGGCGACCGTGATAATCTGCTCCACAACGTCGAGCACCTGCATCAGGCGCTGGCGGAGCAGGGGCTGGCGCACGAATACAGTATTCGCCCCGGCGGGCACGACAAGACGTACTGGACGCCGCGTATGCCCGATTATCTTGAGTTCTATGCGCGCGGATGGCAGCCGGATCCGTAATCGCCGCTGCGACTCTGCCCCCGGCTACAGCTTGCGGCCCGGGACGCTGTGATGCTGGCGGCAGCGCGCCTCGTACGATTCGGCAGCGCCGACCAGGATGATCGGATCGTCGTAGTGGGCGGGCGCGCCATTGACCAGGCGCTGTGTGCGATTGGCTTCTTCGCCGCATACCATGCAGATCGCGTGCAGTTTTTGCACTTCGTCGGCGTGGCAGATTAGCGCGGGCATCGGCCCGAATGGCTCACCGCGAAAGTCCATATCGAGACCGGCGACAATCACGCGCCGGCCGCTGTCGGCCAGGCGCTCGGCCACCGCGACGATCTGATCGTCGAAGAATTGCGCCTCGTCGATGGCGACGACCGTCGTTTCAGGCTTGACGTGCTGCAGGATGTCGCTGGCGCGCTCGACCGGGACAGCTTCGAAATCCATCCCGTTGTGCGACGCGACGCGGCTGGTGCCGAAGCGCGTATCAATAGCCGGGGTGAAGACCTGGACCGATTTGCGGGCAATGCAAGCGCGTCGCACGCGGCGGATCAACTCCTCGGTCTTGCCACTGAACATGCTGCCGCAGATTACCTCGACGTGCCCGGAATGCTGTGTCATGCCCTTTCCTCGACGGTTCGCTAGGCCCGATGGCTGGCTGCCACGCTGAGAAGGCGGTCCGGCGCGGCGCCGGATGTCTCAATGAAACGGGCAGGTGCGTGTTGATTATCACACCTGCCCGTCGCTGCAATCAAATCTTCCAGGCCAGTTAGGCTTCTTCGGCCTCCGGGACCTCATAGCCCCGCTGGCGCAGCAAACGCTTGGTGTCTGCCAGAACCTTGCGGCCGATACCCGAAATGGACAGCAGAGCCTGGTCGCCACTCTCCTCGAAGCGCGCCAGCAGGTCGCCGACGACTTCGATGCCGTTTTCCGCCATGATGTTGACGTAGCGCTTGTCCAGCCCCAGGTCAGCGATCGACAGATCCAGCGAGGTGCGGGCAGCTTCGCGCGCCTCGGTCTCGGCGGTGTACTGGTCACGAGCGCGCAGGCGCGCCATGAAGCGGTCAACCTGACCTTCGGTGTCCACGATACGCTGCTCGCCGGTGTAGAATGGATGGCAGGCCGAGCATACGTCGGTGCGGATTTCTGGCAGAGTCGATCCAGTTGTCCAGGTATTGCCGCAGGCGCAAATCACGACTGCTTCGGGGTACCACTTGGGATGTATTTTTTCTCGCATGTTGGTGTCTCTCAACCTTTCCGGTCACGGGTCCCGCTCTGGCGGGGGATGCGTGACGGGTACTCCGGCTGAAATCCGCCGCACCGCGCGTGGTTACGCCTGGGCGTCCACTGCGGGCTGCGGTTGTTCCGGAAGAACGCTGATGCGCTTGCGATCACGGCCATACCGCTCGAACACGACATACCCCTCAGCGGTCGCGAAAAGAGTGTGGTCGCGTCCCATCGAGACATTCTGGCCGGGGTGGAACCGGGTGCCGCGCTGACGGACGATGATGTTGCCGGGAATGACAAACTCGCCGCCGAAACGCTTGACGCCCAGACGCTTGCTTTCGCTGTCGCGGCCGTTCTTTGTCGAGCCGCCGCCCTTCTTGTGCGCCATGGAATTGCTCCTCTAAAGTCGCTGTCCTAGCCCGTGATGCTGTCAATACGCAACCGGGTAAAATACTGGCGGTGACCCCGGCGGCGGCGATAACGTTCCTTCGGCTTGTATTTCCAGACGAACACCTTGCGATAGCGATCCTGCTTGACTACTGTCGCCATGACCGATGCGCCCGCGACGACCGGCTGGCCGATACGCGCTTCGCCGCTGTCCGAAACGACCAGCAGCACGTCGGTCAGCTCAATCGCCTCGCCTTCCGCCTGCGGAAGCCGCTCCACGTCGATCACCTGGCCCGGTTCCGCGCGGTACTGGCGCCCGCCGGTACGAATAACTGCGTACATGCTCTCTGCTCCAATCTTCGCTTGCCACCGGCTGACAACAGCCCGATCCGTGGACGTTGCAGCGGGGAAAATTGGCCTGCTCAACCCCGACTCCCAGGGGAATGCCGGGTTGGTATTATAGCTGGCGCAGCGGACAGCGTCAATGGCGGTTCCGCGCGTTGGCTTCTGGCCGGGGGTAGTGTATCATCGGGCGCGACTGGTTGCCTGAGGTGTGCATGCGTTCCCGTAGTCTACTTCTG
>JADLHR010000320.1 GCA_020848665.1 Anaerolineae bacterium | reverse complement strand
GGCTACGCGCACGTCATCAGCTTCACCACGCACAAGACGCTGGCCGGGCCGCGTGGCGCGGTGCTGATCACCGCCGATCCGAAGCTGGCGCGCAAGCTCGACCGGGCCGTTTTTCCTGGCGAGCAGGGTGGGCCGCATATGAACGCGATCGCCGGGATGGCGGTCGCCTTCAAGCTGGCAGCGACCGAGCAGTTTCACGCGCTCCAGCACCAGACCGTTGCCAACGCGCGGCGGCTCGCCGTCCGGCTGGCGGGGCGTGGGCTGCGTATTCCGCACGGCGGGACCGACTCGCACCTGCTGCTGGTGGACTGCAAATCGGTTGTGGGCGAGGATGGGACAACGCTCAGCGGCGATATGGCGGCGCGCATCCTCGATCTGGCGGGCATCGTCTGCAACCGCAACACCATTCCCGGTGACACGACGGCGTTCGGCGCATCGGGTATCCGCCTGGGCACGCCCTGGGTCACGCAGCGCGGCTTCCGCGAGGTGGAGATCGACCAGTTGGGCGACCTGATCGCGGACGTGCTGTGCGCCTGCCGCCCATTCAGCTATCTCGCCAGCGGCGGCAAGGACACGCCGCGCGCCAAGATCGACTTCGAGACGCTCTCCGCCGTGCGCGAAACGGTTGACCGGCTGGCGGCGAGCGCGGGAATCGACTACAACGTGCCGGACCTGGCAGCCTATCCAAAAGAGCGGGACGCTGCCATCGAACATTTTGGCCTGATGCCCGGCGACGACGAGCCAGATGGCTGGCGCACGATTGACATCTACGGCGAGGCCGCGCCCGCCTTCCTCGACGTAGCGCTGACCAGCGACGTGCTGGCGCTCGGCGTGGACGAGTACCAGCTTACGCGCGTGCTGAATCCTGACGGGACGCTGCTGGCGAACGGCGTGCTGCATCGCCTGCACCCCGACGCATACCATCTCCACGTGGATCGCGGGCTGGGCCGCGCCAGCCGCTGGCTGCGGGCGCTGTCCGACGGCTTCGTGGACTTCGACTCGCAGGACGTGACGGCGAAGGCGCCGGGGCCGGTCAGCGTTAGCCCGCTGGCTGCCGAGCCGGATATGAGCGCCTACACAGGCAGCTTCGACGATGCGCTGGCCGGGATCGACTCGCGCAAGGCGTACTTCGTCGGCGCGCGGGCGCGTGGCCCGCTGACCGCTGACGCCAGGCCGGTTTTCACCTGGGAAGAACCCGTCGATCAGCCGATGAAGACTACTTCGCTGCATGAGCTGCACAAAGAGCTGGGCGCGAACATGGTCCCATTCGCGGGCTACGATATGCCGGTCTGGTACACCTCGGTCAGCGCCGAGCACAGCGCGACGCGCACCGGGGCCGGGCTGTTCGATGTTTCGCACATGGGCGTCTTCGACTTTCGCGGACCGGGCGCGGAGCCGTTCCTCAACGCGCTGACAACCAACGATGTCACGACGCTGGAGCCGGGACGCGCCCACTATAACTATCTGCTCGGCGTGGATGGTATCCCGATCGACGATATTTTCATCTACCGGCTGGAGCCGGAGTACTTCGTCGTGGTGGTCAACGCCTCGAACAACGACAAGGACTGGGCGTGGATCACCGGGCTGCACGCAGGCGAGTACGCCATCGACCCGGACCGGCCGGGCGCCGCGCTGCCAGGGCGCGACGCGGTGACAATCCGCGATCTGCGTGATCCGGCGCTCGGCGCAGAGCGGCGCGTGGACATCGCGCTGCAAGGCCCGACCAGCCGCGATATCCTGCTCGGCCTGCACGGCAGCGCCGAGGATAAGGCGCGGATCAAGGCGCTGCCCTGGGCTGGCGTCACGCGTGCCACTCTCGGCGGCTACGACCTGATCGTGGCGCGGACCGGCTACACCGGCGAACGCATCGCGTACGAGATCTTCATCGATCCCGATAACGCGCCGAGGTTGTTCAAGGACCTGGTCGAAGGCGGCGCGACGCCGGTTGGCCTGGCGGCGCGCGACAGCCTGCGGACCGAGGCCGGGCTGCCGCTGTACGGGCACGAACTGGCGGGCGACCTGAACCTCAACCCCGCCGACGCCGGGTTCGGCAGCTACGCCAAGCTCTGGAAACCGTTCTTCATCGGCAAGGCCGCGTTCGTGGCGCACGAGCGTGAGCGAGACGCCGTCGTGACCCGCTTCCGGCTGGACAGCAAGGGGATGCGCGCGCCGCACCCCGGCGATCCGCTAATCGACAGTCGCGGGCGGGTGGTGGGCCGCGTCACGTCGTGCAGCATCGACACCGAGGGCTATTCGCTCGGTCAGGCGCTGATCAAGCTGACGCATGCCGAGGAAGGCACGCCGCTGCTGGTCTACGCCGGGGCGGACCGCACTGCCTTCAAGAAGCCGCTGGGCGAGCTGGCGATCGGCGACAAGACAGTTGTCCCCGCGCCGGTGACGGTGCTGAGCCGCTTCCCGGCGCGCAAGAAGTAGGCGCAAACAGCCTCTGCGGGCAGCTTCCGCACGCCACGCACACTACTGAAAGAACAGCCCTGGCTTACGCTGGCCGGGGCTGTTTCGTTAACCGCCCGGACTGAATGGCGGTGTGTCGGTCGGCGTCGGGATCGGCGTATCGGTTGGCGGCGGGACCGGCGTGTCGGTTGGCGGCGGGACCGGCGTGTCGGTTGGCGGTGGAACCGGTGTGTTGGTTGGCGGTGGAACCGGTGTGTTGGTCGGCGGCGGAACCGGCGTGTTGGTTGGGCGCGGCGTGTCGGTCGCGGTTGGGCGCGGCGTGTCGGTCGCGGTTGGGCGCGGCGTATCGGTTGCGGTTGGGCGTGGTGTGTCGGTCGCGGTCGGGCGCGGCGTGTTGGTCGCGGTCGGGCGCGGTCGCGGCGTGGTCGGCTGGATGATGATGATCGCCGGGCCGGACGGGGTGTTGGTGGCGGCCGGGACGCGGATGCGCGTAGGCGCCTGCGTCGGCGGCCGGTAGTGCACCGGCGGTGCGACGGCGGTTGGTACCATCAGGCACCCGCCGGTCGCAATCGTGTCCTGCTGCGCGATCCAGGCGTAGTCCACGTCGCGCAGTTCGATGCGCCACCACATCGACTGGTTGGCGTCGTCCTTCGACCAGCCGCGCACCGTGCCGCCCGCGCCTGCGCCGATCAGGCCGATGATGCCGCGATCTTCACCGGGGCCGACGCGCAAGCGCACGCCGCTGCGCGTAGCGATGACGGTGCACTGCGACACCGACACGTTCTGCTGATAGCCTGCCGGGTACTGCCAGACCGGATAGAAATCCGCTGCGCCGTCCGCCGTGACGCGGAATTCCTGTCTGGCGAGCAGGTCAAGAAGATAGATTTCACGGTTGCCGTCGCGCTCGGAGCTGAACGCGATCCAGTTGCCATCCGGTGACCAGGACGGATCGAGATCGTCGGCGGGGCTGTTGGTCAACTGGTCGAGGCGATCACTTGACAGATCGCGCCGGTAAATGTTGGCATTGCCGTCACGCCGCGAAACGTAAGCGATCCAGGCGCCGTCCGGTGACCAGGCGGGCTGAGTCGCGCCGCCTGGGTCCTGCGTCAACCGCACGATCTCCTGGTTGGCGTCCATTATATAGATGTCTGGCGCGCCGTCGCGGTCGGAAACGAACGCCAGGCGCGTGCCGTCAGGCGACCACGACGGCGAGCGATCGGTGGCGGCGTGGCGGGTAAGCCGGCGGATCGAACCGCCCTCGGCGTCCATGACGTAGATTTCGGGGTTTCCGTCGCGGCCAGAGACAAACGCCAGCCAGCGGCCATCGGGCGACCAGGCCGGCTCATAATCCGCCGCCTCGTCATCTGTCAGGCGAAGCAGCGCGCCGGACGCGCTCTCCAGCGCAAAAATCTCCTGATTGCCTTCGCGCGTGGAGACAAACGCGATCCAGCTGCCATCCGGCGACCAGGCGGGGTCACTTTCCGCGGCGCTCT
>JADLHR010000319.1 GCA_020848665.1 Anaerolineae bacterium | reverse complement strand
TACGTCGATCTGCTCGATCACGTGGATTGTTGCACGGCGCTGCGCTGGACGCCCGCCGATATGCGCTATGGCTACCGGACTTCGGCGCTCAAGGGACAGCGTGGGCGCTTCGTGCTGCTGGCGGCGGAATTTCAACTGGAGCCGGGGCACGACCGGGCAACGCTGAACGCGCGTATCGCAGAGTTGGCGGCGCGGCGCAAGCGGACGCAGCCACCGGGGTCGTCGCTGGGCAGCATGTTCAAGAACCCGCCAGGCGAGCACGCCGGGCGGCTGATCGAAGTGGCCGGGCTGAAAGGCACGACGATCGGCGGCGTGCAGATTTCGCCGCTGCACGGTAATTTTTTCGTCAACCTCGGCGGGGGCACGGCTGCCGACTATCGCGCGCTGATCGAGCTGGTCCAGGAGCGTGTCGCCGCGACTTCAGGCATTGCGCTGGAGCTGGAGATCGAGCTGGTCGGCGACTGGTAAGCGCCGGACGAAGGCAGCGGATCGGTGCGCCCGTCCAATCGTTTGTATTTGGTTTGTAAGATTATTCAGGCTTATCTCCGTTCCAACCTCTTTTCCAACCATGAATGATTTATGAATTTTGTCAATATGCGAGCCGCATTGGCTCTTTTCACATTGGACATGGGAACAATGTTGGATTATAGTGGGATTACAGTGTGGGAAATGGATTCCGCCGCCGCTACAATTTACCAGAGAGCGGCGATCAGGCTGCCCTGGCGGGTGCAATTGGCGCCCTTGTGGCGTAAGCAGGCATGGCCTCATTGTTGAAAACACGACAGCGGCGTGCACGTCAGGGCACTGACACCCGAAGCCACGTTCGACCATCGGCTCGCAGCCAGCGGATTGCGCGCACTGAGCCGGCGGAATCGGGGCCGCAGCGGATGACCCCGCTGTCACGCCTGGCGGCGGCGAGCGCGCCGTCGGTCGCGCAGCGCCGCGCCGCGCGGCGCGAGCAGAAGAAACGCGCCCAGGCGCCGCGCGCTGCGTCGCAGATCAAGGTGCGGATCAACCCGCTCCAGATGCTGAGCTGGCGCGCGGTGTCTGGCATGATTGTTGCCGGGCTGGCGGTGGTGCTGTACCTGTTTCTGACGGCCGATGCGTTCTATGTCAGCTCGGTTGCCATTGGGGGAGAGAAGTACCTCTCGCGCGAGGAGATTTTTCGATTCAGCGATGTCGCACAGCGTCATATTTTCTGGATCGACGCCCGCGAGGTCGAGGAGCGGCTGGAACAGGTCCCAAATATCGCCGATGCGGCGGTGTATGTTGGCTGGCCGCCGGATATGGTTCAGATCGTTGTCACCGAGCGCGAGCCGGCGCTGATCTGGGAGCAAGGCGTGCGGGTGTGGGTGGATGTTAATGGCATCGTGATGAAGCAGCGCGAAGACCGCCCGGAGCTGCTGCGGATCGTGGCCGCCAGCGCCGAGGAGCCGCTCGACGTGGGCGCGCGCATCCCGCAGACAATCGTCGATGGCGCGCTGCAACTGCGCCAGCGGCACCCGAACATCGACGTGCTGACCTACGACCCGCTCAAGGGGCTGGGCTATCGTGATGGCGGCGGCTGGACGGTGTGGTTCGGCGATGGTAACGAGATCGACACCAAGCTGCTGGTCTATTACCGGGTGGTGGATACCATCAAGAGCAAGAATATCCAACCGGGTGACATCTACATGAACGAGCCTGATCGACCGGTTTACACGGTGCTGTGGGGCGAAGGCGGCTGATTAGCAGAATGGGCGAACTGGTCGTAGGCATCGACATCGGAACCACGAAGGTCTGCACCATCGTGGGCGAGGTCCGTGATACGGACGTATACGTGCTGGGCGTAGGCATCGAGCCGTCACACGGGATGCGCAAGGGGATGGTGACGGATGTCAGCGCGCTCAGCGCGGCGATCTCGTCCTCGGTGCACAAGGCCGAGCGCAGCAGCGGGTACGAGATCGGGCGCGCATTTGTGTCGGTCGCTGGGGGGCATATCGAGTCCATCAACAGCACAGGGGCTGTGGGTGTCTCGAACACGCGCGGCGTGGACGTAATGGACCTCGATCGGGCGATGGACGCGGCGCGCGCTATTCCTTTGCCGCATGGGCGCGAAGTGCTGCACGTCATCCCGCGTAATTACACGCTCGACGGCCAGACCAACCTGCGCAGCCCGGTCGGGATGCTGGGCTTCCGGCTGGAAGTCGAGGCGCATATCATCACGGCGGGCGCGGCCAATATCCGCAACCTCGAAAAATGCATTGAGTCCGCTGGCGTCTTTGTCGATCGTTTCATCCTGAATCCGCTGGCGTCGGGCGATGTTGTGCTGACGCCGGAGGAACGCGAGGCCGGGGTGATGGTGGTCGATGTCGGCGGCGGGACGACCGACCTGGCGCTGTTCGTCGATGGAGCGGTGTGGCACACGGCGGTGATCGCGGTCGGTGGGCAGCACGTCACCAACGACATCGCGCACGGCCTGCACCTGCCGTTCGAGCTGGCAGAGGCCGTCAAACTGCAATACGGGCACGCCGATCCGAAGACCGTCAGCACGCTGGAAGCGTTCCCGATCCAGCCTTTCGGCGAGGAGCTGCCCAGCAAGGTGCAGCGCGCCGATCTGGCGCTGATCATCAACGCCCGCGTTGCTGAGATTTTTGAGCTGATCCTCAAGGAGATCAAGCGCAGCGGCTACGACGGGCTGATGAAGGCCGGGATCGTGCTGACCGGCGGGAGCAGCCTGCTGCCGGGGATCAAAACCGTTGCGGCGGATGTGCTGAAGATGCCGGTACGGGTTGCGCAGCCGGAGCATATTACCGGCATGGCCGAGGCGCTGAAGAACCCGTCGTACAGCACCAGCGTGGGGCTGCTGAAACTGGGCCTGATCATGGACCTGGAAGATGACCGGCGCAAGGGCCTGGGCACGAATGGCAGCAAGTCCCCGCGTCCGGATGTAGGAGCCTTTCTGCGACGCGCCCTGGGGCGGCTGCTGCCCGGCGAAGAAGGGTAATACCAGCGCAGGGGCGGGGCGTTCTTTAACGCAGTTTTCTCATGTGGGAAAATAGCGTAAAATGGCTCCAGACTATCAAGCGGTTTGGGACCACACTCGACAGCGGAACGGTGCGGAGCCACGCCCTACCAGGCGGTTGTGGGCCGGCGCCATCATTCAAAGTTCGGGGATAGGGAGGGTGAGACTATGGCTGAGGCTCTGCCGATGGGTGGCGATAACTTCGCCAGCATAAAAGTAGTCGGGATCGGCGGCGGCGGCGGCAACGCTGTCAACCGCATGATCGAAGAAGGGCTGGGCGGCGTCGAGTTCATAGGGATCAACACTGACTCTCAGGCGCTGCTGCTCAGCAAAGCGAAGACGCGCGTGCGGATCGGCGACAAACTGACGCGCGGCCTGGGCGCCGGGGGCAACCCGGAGATCGGGCGCAAGGCCGCCGAAGAAAGCGCCGACGAATTGTACGAGGTCCTGCGCGGCGCGGACATGGTGTTCATCACGAGTGGCATGGGCGGCGGGACCGGCACCGGCGGCGCGCCGGTCGTGGCGCAGGTTGCCAAGGAACTCGGCGCGCTGACGATCGGCGTCGTGACGCGCCCCTTCACCTTCGAGGGCGCGCGTCGTATCCAGGCGGCGGAGGCTGGAATCGAGGCGCTCAAGAGCCAGGTTGATACCCTGATCGTGATTCCGAATGACCGCCTGCTCCAGATTGTGGACAAACGCGCCACCCTGCAGGACGCCTTCGGCATGGCGGACGACGTGCTGCGCCAGGGTATCCAGGGCATTTCCGAGCTGATCACCGTCCCCGGCCTGATCAACCTCGACTTCGCCGACGTGCGCACGATCATGTCGGAAGGCGGGGCGGCGCTGATGGCGGTGGGCCGCGCTTCGGGTGAGGATCGGGCGCGCACGGCTGCTGAGGAGGCGATCAGCAGCAGTCTGCTGGATGTAACGATCGATGGCGCGCGCGGCATCCTGTTCAACGTCACCGGCGGCCCGAATATGAGCCTGTTCGAGGTCAACGAGGCGGCGGCGATCATCAAGGAGACATCGCATCCGGATGTCAACCTGATCTTCGGCGCGGTCATCGACGAGAACATGGGCGACGAAATCCGTATCACAGTGATCGCGACTGGCTTCGAGCAGTCCCGCGTGGCGACGCGGCGCCCGGCCAACGCACGCGACCGTGTGCCCGCGCAGCAGCAGCGCCAGCCGCAGCAGCAGCAGCGCCAGCCGCAGCGGCCCGTCGCGCCGCCCGAGCCGTCCGCGGCGGTGATGCAGCCGGAGACGGACGTCGAAGTGCCTGCCCAGCCGCAGACGCGCAAGGTCGAAGAGGAATTCACGTCGCGCGTCTACGACACCGACGACCTGGATATTCCGGCCTTCCTGCGGCGCCGGTAGCGGCTGTATCCAAAACGCTCCTGAGCGCGCGCAGCGGCGTGGTAACGTGCGCGCTGATGTGCGCGCTGCCTGGTAGTCCATAGCCTTACCCTCCGACGGCGTTGTTTTCGGGGTGGGTCGCCGCGCAAGCGGCCTGCCTCTGCGTGAAGACAACGTCGTTCTTTTTTCGCGTCCGGCCCGCTGTTCGAAGAGCTGTTGGGATGGCGTTTCGGATGCCGTTTGAGACTGGTTTGAAAGCCTGGCGCGCCCGCGAACGATACCTTAAAATTACCTCTGATAGTACCGGGGTACTATATGCCCTTCCGGTAGATCATGCTACAGTGTGGACCCATTGAAACACCATATATGGGGGTTGTTTTTCACAGAATATCCAAAATGTGGGGGTTGTATGGCAAAAATCGGGTGGGATAAGCGGCTCACCCGGCTATCTGGGATTGCGCAGCCCCAATCGAGCAGCCCGGCTCTACATCACAGAAAGAGCTTAGGATGAAATGCCCTTATTGCGACGCAGACAATAAGTCGCGCGTGATCGACACGACTCGTGATCTGCAGGATGGAATCCGCCGGCGGCGCGAGTGCAAAGTGTGCGGGCGCCGGTTCAACACCTACGAAAAGGTGATGCGCGCGACGCCGCTGCTGATCAAGAGCACCGGCGACCGCGAGGCGTTCGATCGCGAGAAGCTGATTCGCGGCGTGCAGATCGCGTGCGCCAAGCGCCCAATCCCGGCCTCGGCGATCAGCGACCTGGTCGAGCACATCGAGACACACCTGCAAAATATGGGGCGTGACGAGGTGTCCAGCCGCGTGGTGGGCGACATGATTATCGAGGGGCTGAAGCGCATCGACCCGATCGCCTACATCCGCTATGCCATCGTCTACCTGGGTCTGGACAGCATGACCAGCGTGCGCGACATGATCGACTCGATGCTCGGCGGAGAGCAGACTGAGGTGACGCACGCCTCCGCCCTGCCGGATACTGCCGCCTCCGACAAGGAAGTCGTGAGCGACGATGGCGCTTCGGACGAGGACTCGTCCCCCGCAATTCCCTGACGTCACAACATGTTCTGATCGAAAGGTCCTGCGCAGCGAGGCAGGAACCCGCGTTAGTGTTCTCAACGGACTGACGTAGCGGGTGTTTATCGGTTCGAGGCGACCCCCGGCAGGGTCTCCTCCAGGCAGCGCGAGGAGCGAGTTATGGTGGATGGTAGCCAAAAGGAAACGGCCGTCGAGACGCGGACCAATGGATTTCGCAAAGTTCCCTTTCCGCCCGATCTGGCGCGCGAGATTCCGCTGAGCGATAACGCACGCACGGTGCTGCGCAAGCGGTATCTGCGCCGGGGTGAGGACGGCCAGCCAGCCGAAACCGAGCAGGAAATGTTCTGGCGCGTGGCGTACCACGTCGCCAAAGTTGAAGCGGACTACGGCCAGCCGATTGAGCCGATGGCCCGCCGCTTCTACGAGCTGCTGACGACGCTGCGCTTCTTCCCGAACAGCCCGACCTTCACCGGCGCCGGTACGCCGCTGGGCCAGCTTGCGGCCTGCTTCGTGCTGCCGATTGACGACGACATGGGCCGCACTGGCTCCGGGATTTTCGAGACGCTGCGTCACGCCGCGCTGATCCAGCAAACCGGCGGCGGCAACGGCTTCGCCTTCAGCCGGCTGCGCCCGAAGGGGGGCCTGGTTCATTCCTCGAATGGCAAAGCGACCGGCCCGGTAGGGTTCCTGCGCGTCTATGACCAGGCGTTCGGCGAGATCGCGCAGGGCGGCAGCCGCCGGGGTGCGAACATGGCCGTGCTGCGCGTCGATCATCCGGATATTCGCGAGTTCATCACCTGCAAGACGGATGAGAATCACATCACGAATTTCAATATCTCAGTCGGGATCACCGACGCCTTTATGCGCGCGGTCGAAGCGGACGCCGATTTCGAGCTGATCAACCCACAGGATGGCAAGGTCTGGGAGACGGTCCGGGCGCGCGAACTGTTCCAGAAGATCGTCAAGCAGGCGCACTTCAACGGCGAGCCGGGCGTGTTGTTCCTGGACGCGGCTAACCGCGAGAACCCGGTCCCGCACCTGTATGAGCTAGAGGCTACAAATCCGTGCTTCGTCGGCGGGACGCGGATTGCCACCGAGTACGGCCTGCTGCGTATCGAAGACCTGGCGGAACACGGGCTGACGCCATTCGTCGCGGCGGATAATCGCGCGCTGGCCGACGAAAGCCAACCGGCCGGCACCTCGCTCGGTGTCGCGCTGCGCCCCGCTTCCGTCGCGTGGATGACGCGCCCGAATGCGCCGGTGATGAGGCTCACGACGCGCAGCGGCTACTGTGTGACAGCGACGCCCGACCACCGCTTTCTGACGCCGCGTGGTTACGTCGAATTGCAGGCGCTGAGGTCCGGCGACAACGTGCTGCTGCAAAGCGGCGAAGGCGCGTGGAGCCGCGAAACGGCGCTGCCGAACGCGGTCAACATGCGCGAGCGAATGGCGCAGATGGCGCTGGCGGGCGACGCGCATAACGTCCAGCGGGCCGACTTCGCGGAGCGGTACGCTGGTTTGCCGGAAAACTGGTCGCATGACCTGGGGTTGGTGATGGGCTGGCTGGTCGGTGATGGCTGGGTGTCGGACGGGCAGACGCGCCGCAGCGTTGGCCTGGTGTTTGCCGACGACCAGGCATTGGCTCAGATTCATGAACCGCTGACGGAGTGGTTCGGCCCCGGCTCGGTGGTCGAGCGCGGGACGCTCAAACAGTTGTCCTACGGCCTCGTGCCGTTCCTGTTCTTCAAGTCGCTGGGTATGCGGCCTGTCCACGCCGAGGACAAGCGCGTGCCGGAGTCGATCTGGACCGCGCCGCGCGAGGCAGTTGTGGGCTTCTTGCAGGGGCTGTTCGGCGCGGATGGTACAGTCGGCGTCAATGAGAAGAAGCGGGATTGCACGGTGCGGCTGGCGAGCAGCTCGCGCGGGCTGCTGGAAGATGTGCAGCTTCTGCTGACGAACTTCGGCATCATGAGCCGTGTCTACCATCGCCGCGCTGCGCGGCAGCACGCCATGCCGGATGGCAAGGGCGGCACGAAGCTCTACCAATCGCGCCCGCAGTATGAGCTGGTGATCGGCAAGGCGAACCGCGACCGGTTTGTCGAGCTGATCGGCTTCGCTCACCCCAGCAAACAGGTGAAAGCGGAAGCGTTTATCGAAGCCAAGGCGCGGCGTTCTAACCGCGAGACGTTTGCCGACCGCGTGCTGAGTGTCGAGCCGGCGGGCGCCGCCGACGTGTACGACCTGGCGCAGCCGCAGACGCACAGCCTGATCGCCAATGGCTTTGTCGCGCACAACTGCGGCGAGCAATTCTTAGGTCCATATGAAAATTGCTGTCTCGGCAGCATCAACCTCGCCCAGCACCTGACGCCGGATGGCGCGGTCGATTGGGACCTGCTGCGCCATTCGGTCGACACCGCGACCCGCTTCCTGGACAATGTCGTCTCGGCCAACAAGTATGTGCCTGCCGTGCCGGAACTGGAAGAGGCGGCGCACCGCGTCCGGCGCATCGGCCTGGGGATCATGGGTCTGGCCGATATGATGTACGTGCTCGGCGTGCGCTACGGCTCTCCGGCGGGGCAGGAGTTCGCCAGCCAGGTCATGGAGTTCGTGCGCTATCACACGATGCGGACCAGCATCGACCTGGCGCGCGAGCGCGGCCCGTTCCTGGCAATCGAGGGCAGCCGCTACGATCCGGCCAACCTCCAGTGGGAGCCGCCGCAGCCGCTTGCGCCTTACGAGCGCGACTGGGGCCGCCCGGCGCTCGACTGGCAGGCGATTGAGGACGGCGTCCGGCGGCACGGCATTCGCAACGGCGCGCAGACGACCGTCGCGCCGACCGGCACGATCTCGACCGTCGCGGGCTGCGAGGGCTACGGCTGTGAGCCGGTCTTCGCCCTGGCCTACATGCGCCACGTCAACGACGCGGGCCGCCAGCTTACGCTGCAATACACCAGCCCGCTGTTCGAGCGCGCGCTGCAAAATTCCGGCCTGGACGGCGGCGAGATCGAGCGCATTGTGGAGCAGGTCAACCAGGTCGGCACCTGCCAGGACCTGGACGACGTGCCGGAAGACATCCGCGCGGTATTCGTCGTCAGCGGCGACGTGACCGCTGAGGAGCACGTGCGGATGCAGGCCGCGCTTCAGGCGTTCACCGACAACGCCATCTCGAAGACATGCAACTTCCCGCCAGGCGCGACCGAGCAGGACGTGGCCGAGGCTTATCTGCTCGGCTGGCGGCTGGGCTGCAAGGGGCTGACCGTCTATGTGACCGGCAGCCGCGAGAAGGTCGTCCTCGAAACCGCCGAGACCGCCAGGAAGAAGCAGGCGTCCGCCGAGACGCGGCCTGGCGAGCAGATCCGCCTGTTCAACGAAGAAAAGAAGCCGCGCCCGCGCTATCTGAGCGGCAAGACCTACCGCGTCCAGACGCCGCTCGGCGCGACCTACGTCACGGTCAACGAGAATGGCGAGGGCAAGGGCCAGCCGTTCGAGGTCTTTCTGATGACCTCGAAGGTCGGCTCGGAGACGGCGGCGGTGTCCGAAGCGATCGGCCGGCTGATCTCATACATTCTGCGCCTGTCCTCGACGGTCAGCCCGCGCAACCGCGTCAAGGAAGTCGTGCGCCAGCTCAGCGGGATCGGCGGCGGGCGTCCGATTGGCTTCGGCCAGCAGCGCGTCCTCAGCCTGCCGGATGGCATCTCGCAGGCGCTCCAGGAATACCTTGACGAGAGCGATGAAGGCGCGGTGGTCGAGCCGCCCGCGCTCGTCAGCGAGGGCCAGCTCGCGCTGCCGACCGTCCAGCGGTCCGCCGACCTCTGCCCGGAGTGCGGCGCGGCAACGCTGGTTAACGAGGAAGGCTGCCGCAAGTGCTATAGCTGCGCATTCAGCGAGTGTTGAGCGAGCAGTATAGAGCAGCAACCCAATCTTTCAGCGGAGCCACGCCCCGGCGCGGCTCCGTTTTTATTGCGCGCTTGCGCCACGTGCCGGGGGGTGCTACAAGTAACGCAGCATCAGGCGCCAACAGGGATAGGATGGCTGGCAGGAGTCGATGGCGCGTGGGCCGGATCGCCCTGGCGCTCGCGG
>JADLHR010000318.1 GCA_020848665.1 Anaerolineae bacterium | reverse complement strand
GGCCGGGGGATGGGGGGCTTTTCTTGGGCGTAAGTGCATAACACGCTCTAAACGCAAAGGTGAGCTTCGGAGGTAGGCCGGGGCGGGGTTCTCTGCGTCCGCAACTCGCCCTGGATTCTCACGCCGGACGCGCTATAATAAGCGGGCAGAGCACCGGGCGCGGCAGCGCGTCCTCACGCTACGTTCATGAGCTATCCGACCCAGGCTGCCGGTCGTGGCTTCGGCCAGGGCGATAGTAAACCACCTGGGGAGGTGATTCAGATGAAGGTCCGGTCTTCGGTTCGCAAAATGTGCGACAAGTGCTATTTCGTGCGGCGCAAGGGGCGGCTGTACGTGATGTGCTCGGCGTACCCCAAGCACAAGCAGCGCCAGGGGTGATCTAACCGAATTTTATCTGAAAACGGGCCGCGTGGTCCGTTTTTGATTCCCGGCCCTGTTCCGCGCCGGATCGTTTGTCCGTATAATGGAGAATAATCGCGCCGCGCTTAAGACACGCTGCGCGGTTTATTCAGGCTTAAGATTCTGGCGGTCTGTGCAGCACTTTCGGCCTGACCGTGACTCGTGCCATAATCCGTCCTGGGTTCAGTCACGGAGGAGGACTGCGATGAGCTTCCACATTCGCCAGGCGGCGGTCATCGGATCAGGCACGATGGGCAGCGGAATCGCGGCTCTGCTGGCCGGGGTTGGCGTGCGCGTCCTGCTGCTCGACATCGCCGCGCCCGGCACCCAGCCAGGCGACCCGCCCGAACAGCGTAACGCGGTCGCGCTGAAAAACCTTGACGCGCTGCAAAAAAGCCGCCCGGCCCAGTTGCTTCACCCGGCGGACCTGGCGCTGATCACGCCCGGCAACCTCGACGATGATCTGGCGCGCGTGGCTGAGGCCGACTGGATCATCGAGGCGATTATCGAGAACCTGGCGGTCAAGCAGGACCTGATGGCCCGGCTGGAAGCGCACCGCGCGCCGCGCGCCATCGTCTCGACCAACACCAGCGGCCTGAGTATCCACGCCATCGCGGAAGGACGCGGCGAGGAGTTTCAGCACCACTTCCTCGGCACGCATTTCTTCAATCCGCCGCGTTATCTCAAGCTTCTCGAAATCATCCCGCACGAGCGCACCGACCCGGCGGCGCTCGACTTTATGATCGAGTACGGGCGCACGATCCTCGGCAAAGGCGTCGTGCTGTGCAAGGACACGCCCAATTTCATCGCCAACCGTTTCATCAGCGTGGCGGGCACCTTCGGCGTCAATCTCGCGCTGGACCAGGGCTACACCGTTGGCGAGGTGGATGCGCTGACCGGCCCGCTGATTGGCCGCCCGAAGACCGCCACCTTCCGCCTCTACGATCTGATCGGCGCCGACATCATGGTGCACGTCAACCGCAACCTGTACGAGTCGATCCCTGACGACGAGGCGCGCGAGGTGCTGGTCCATCCCGCCTCGCGCGATCTGCTGGAAGCGATGCTGACGCGCGGGCTGCTCGGCAACAAGGCCGGACAGGGCTTCTACAAGCGAGTAGACACACCTGAAGGCCGCGAGTTCTGGGAGCTGAACCTGCAAACGCTGGAACACGAGCCGCCGGCCAAAGTGCGCTTCGACAGCGTCGGCCAGTATCGCAAGATCGAGGACACCGGGGCGCGCATCCGCGCGCTGGCGAGCGCCGACGACCGCGCCGCACATTACCTCTGGCACCTGCACGCCTTCTATCTCAGCTACGCGGCGGACCGCCTGGGCGCGATCGCGGACGACATCCCCGCGATCGACAACGCCAACAAGTGGGGCTTCAACCACGACCTCGGCCCGTTCGAGATTTGGGACGCGCTCGGCGTGGCTGATACCGCAGCCCGCATGGAAGCGGACGGCTACGCGGTCGCGCCCTGGGTCCAGCAGATGCTGGCTGCCGGGTACGACAGCTTCTATCAGCGTGACGCGGCGGGCATCGTCACCGGCGTCTACGATCCGGCGCGGGGCGGCTATGCGCCGCTGCGCCGCGACCCGCGTGTGATTTCCCTGCCGGACCTGCGCGCCGCCGGAAAGCGCGTCGCGGGCATGGCGGGCGCCTCGCTGATCGACCTGGGCGGCGGCGTCCTGCTGCTGGAGTTCCACGCCAAGGCCAACGCGATCGACGCCGATATCATCGCAATGGGCTGGAAGGCGCTCGAACACCTCGACAACGGCTACGATGCGCTGGTGATCGGCAACCAGGGCGAGCACTTCAGCGCCGGGGCAAACCTGTTTCTGATCGCGATGCTGGCCCAGCAGCAGGACTGGGCGCAGCTTCACGCCACGATCCGCGATCTGCAAAACCTGTGCCAGGCGCTGCGCGCCGCGCCAGGGCCGGTGATCACCGCGCCGTTCGGCATGGCGCTCGGCGGCGGCGCGGAGATGGCGATGGCCGGAGCACGCGCCGTCGCATACGCCGAGCTGTACATCGGCCTGGTGGAGATCGGCGTCGGGCTGCTCCCGGCAGGCACCGGCTGCAAAGAACTGCTGCGGCGCGTGATCAACCCGGTGATGGAAACGCCCAACGCCGACGTGCTGCCGCATTTGCAGCAGGT
>JADLHR010000317.1 GCA_020848665.1 Anaerolineae bacterium | reverse complement strand
GCCGGGTCGAGCACCAGCGGCTCGGCGTCGCCGCTCGCCAGATCGAGCCGGTAAATCTGCCGCCCCTGCGTGAAGCGGTCGTCCAGATAGCGGCGCAGCACGATCAGCGCGTCGCCGCCCGGCAGCCAGACCGCGCCGGTATCTTCGACCGGGGCATCGACCTCGCCGCTGATGCGCGTCCGGTCGCCCTGCGCCAGATCGACCAGCTCAAGCTGCGTGTAGAACGCCTCGCCGAGCGCCCCGCGCACCAGCACCGGGACCAGCAGCCGCGCACCATCCGGCGAGAAAACGCCCGCCGCGCCTTCCAACGACTCGATCCGCACGCCCGGCCCGCCGCTGAAATCCCGCACACGGATGCCGGGAATTGTTGCATCGAACGCGGCCACGCGCGCGCCGTCCGGTGACCAGACTGGTCCGGCGCCAAGCGCCTGCTCGTCTTCGAACAGCAGGCTCGGCTGGAGCGTGGCGAGATCGACGATCCAGGCGCGCGCCGGGCCGCTGCCAGTGCCGCGATCTGGGTCCAGCTCGGCGCGCTGGTAAGCGACGCGCTGGCCGTCGGCGCTCCATGCCGGGGCGCGGCAGACCGCTGTCACGCAGTCAGTGAGCGGCGCGCGCGTCCGTGTGATCAGGTCGATAACCCACAAATCGGCGGCGCCAGTGTCCGTTTCCTGCGCGTAGGCGATTGCGCGCCCGTTGGGGCTGACGGCGTAATCCAGTACACCGCCGTCGCCTGGGGACAGCGTCTTGACCGCGCCGGTCGGCGGATCGATCAGGACAAGCTGCTGCTGGAACTGGCTGGCCGGAGCCAGCGCGACTACACGCGGCGGCAGGACTGTGAAGCGCCAGGTCAGCGGACGCTTAAGCGGGGCGCCGTCCGTAGCACGTGCCCCTGCTCCGATTGTGACGGTGTACGTCTGCCCGGCAGGCAGCGCGCGTTGTGGAGTGAAGACCAGCGTACGATCGTCACTCCAGTGGACATCGCCGGGCACGTGGGGCGACAGCGCGAGGCGGCTCTCGGCCGAGGCGCGATCCATCGCGTGTGAGAAGCGGACGCGAATCGGCTCGTTGCCCCGCGCCTCGCCCACCGGCGCATAGGCGCCCGGCGCGACCGTCACGCCGCGCTGCGAGCCGTCCAGCGCGATCCCGATCAGGATCAGCGCCAGGGGCACGCCCAGCACGAGCGCCAGCCGTCCGAGCGCGCGGCTGGCGAGCGCGAAACGGGATAGGGTCGGAGTTTCCATATCGCGCAGTGTACCGGCCCCGCGCCGCTTTGTAAAACTCTCTAGAGCGTGTTATGCACTTGCGCGCCAGATAAAGCCCCCCATCCCCCGGCCCCTTGCCCCCAAAATGAGGGAAAGGGAGTCCGCTCTGTTTTTTTTCCTTCCCTCGCGCTGGGGGAAGGAAAGCCGACCGCAGGTCGGAAGGATGGGGGGTGGCCTGGAAACCAGACCATGAAGTGCATAACAGCCTCTAGCGGGCGGTCGCCTCTGTCGGCGCCGGGCGGGCTACCGCTGACTCCCGCGCGCCTTCCCTCGGATTCGGCAGCGCGAGCGAGCTGAGCGCCCCGATCGCGATGAAGGCGAACCCGGCCAGAGCAGCCCGCGCCATCCCTTCTGAGCGCGCGTCGTAGACAACCCGGTTCAATGCTTCGCCCTGGGGCGTGAAGTCTATCGCGCTAAGCAACTGTCCTATGGCCGCGTCCGCGCCCGGTATGCCGCCGCTCAGCACCTCGACAAAGTCGAAGTTGACCGGCTGCTTCGCCATCTCCAGCCAGGCTGGCTCCATCGCCGCGAGGGGTGAGGCGGCCAGCGCGTCGGTCGCAGCGAACTCCGCCTTGAAATGAGCGGCGGTGGTGGTCGTCAGCACGGTCCCGATGATTGCGATGCCCAGCGCCGAGCCGACCTGCCGGATTGTGCTGTTGCCGCCGGACGCGATCCCGGCTTTCGAGGCGGGGATGTCATAGAGCACCAAGTTGGTAAGCTGCGCAATCGCCAGCCCCAGGCCCAGGCCGTAGACTCCCAGCATCGCCGCAACGGTTTTGACCGAGACTGCCGGATCGATCAACTGGCTGAGGATCAGGAGCGCGATTGCTTCGATCACCATACCGGCGGTGACAATCCACTTCGGGCCGAGCCGCGCCGAAAACGCCCCAGCCAGTGGCGCCGCGACGAACGCAGCAGCGGCCAGTGGCAGCAGCGCCAGGCCGGTCTCAAACGCCGACAGCCCCTTGGTGCCCTGCAAAAAGAGCGACACCGCGAACAGTACGCCGATCTCGCCCAGATTGACGATCATGCCGGTGATCATCCCATAGCGATAGCCACGAAAGCGCAGCAGGCCGAACTCGAAGATTGGCTCGACGCCCGCGCGCTCCAGGCGGCGTTCGTACCACGTGAAGATCGCCAGCAGGATCAGCCCGCCCACGATAGAAAATGGCACGAACGACACGCTGTCCAGCGGCCACGCCGCGCCCAGCACGGAGAAATCACGGGCCGGTTTCCACCAGCCGTAGGACTGCCCCTCGATGATGCCGAAGACCAGCGTCGCCAGCCCGACGCCGCCCAGCAGCGTGCCGGGCACGTCGAAATAGCGCCGCGTCTCCGGATCGCGTGACTCGCGGATGGCCCACAGCGCGCCGCCGAATGCTGCGATCACAATCGGGATGTTGATGAAGAACGCCCAGCGCCACGAGGCGTGATCGACCACCCAGCCGCCGAGCAGCGGGCCAAGCGCCGCTGCGACGCCTGCCGTTGCGCCCCAGATGCCGAAGGCGATCCCGCGCTCGCGCCCGTGAAAGGTCGTCGTGACAATCGAGAGTGTGCTGGGGCTGAGGATCGCCGCGCCCAGCCCTTGCAGCGCGCGCATGGCGACCAGCATCCCGACTGACGACGACGCGCCGACCAGCGCCGATCCCGCGCCGAAGATGAGCACGCCGATCAGAAACAGCCGTCGCCGCCCGTATTGGTCCCCGATCTTGCCCCACAGTATCAGCGTCGCGGCGAACACCAGCGAGTACACGGTGTTGACCCACTCGGCGTCGCGGAAGGTCGAGTTGAAATCCTGGGTGATCGAGGGGATCGCGACGTTGACGATCGTCCCGTCCATGATCACCAGCATCAGGCTCAGGCTGAGGATCAGCAGCGCGATCCAGCGCCGGTTGTGATGCTGCGACCCGATCTCGACGCCCCCGTCTTCCGAGCCGCTCGCCACTCCCCGCTCGATTTTCTGCTTCATCGTCATTGAGGTGTGCTCTCCGCTGAGGGCCGCAGACGCGGCCAGGTCGGGCGGATTGCCCGCTCAAAAAGCGCCAGCATCTGATCGGCGTAGCCGGGGTGAGCGGCGACCGCCTCGCGGTAACCAGAGCCGCTGCTCTCTCCTGGCGATACGCTGCTAAGCGCCAGCATGGCGCTGATCACCACGAAGGGGTCGAGGTCCGGTGCGATGCTGCCGTCTGCCTGCCCCTGGCGGATGATCGCGGTCAGCGCGGCGAGGATCTGCTCGTGGCGCTGGACCAGCGCAGGTGAGTTGTAGAAGACCGGCAGCGCCTCGTCGCGCCCGACGCTGACCAGCCCGCGCAGCGGCGTGAAATGCCCGCCCATCAGCGCGCTCATCGCGTGACAAAGCTGCTCGACCGGCGGACGTCCGGCGGCGTCTGCCAGCCAGGCGCCGAAGCGGTCGATCTGCTGCGCCAGCAGCGCCGCCAGCAGCGCGTCCTTGCTGTCGAAATGCTGGTAGAGCGTCGCCTTCGAAATGCCGACTGCCTCGGCCAGCGCGTCCATCGTCACCGCGCTGAAGCCGCGCTCCGCCGATAGCGCCTGAAGCGCGTCGAGAATGGCTTCCTCGCGCTGCTCCCACTGCACTTGCTGGTAACGTCCCCGCGCTCGCGCCATTGGTGCCTCCTTCTGAACCGCATCGTCAAGAATAAAACTACTCAGTTTAATTGTCAACCTATAAGTATTGCACATCCGCACGAGCGACATGATCGCGGCGGCCCGATCTGCTATACTTCAGGCGCATGTGTTGGGCCATATGTGGCCGGGACGCAGGCTCAGGAAAGGACTTCAGGCGTACATGGCACCCAATCAGTTTCCGGACGATTTTATCTGGGGCGCGGCAACGGCTTCCTACCAGATCGAGGGCGCGGTGCGCGAGGATGGACGCGGCGAATCGATCTGGGACCGCTTTTCGCACACACCCGGTAAGGTCACCAACGGTGATACGGGCGATGTCGCCGCCGACCATTACCACCGCATGTCCGAAGACGTGGCGCTGATGCGCGCCCTGGAGCTGAACGGCTACCGTTTCTCGGTCGCGTGGTCGCGTATCCTGCCGCAGGGCGACGGCCCGGTGAACGAGGCCGGGCTGGACTTCTACGACCGGCTGGTGGACGAGCTGCTGGCGGCGGAGATCACGCCGTTCCTGACGCTCTATCACTGGGACCTGCCGCAGGCCCTTCAGGACCGCTTCGGGGGCTGGCTCTCGCGCCAGATGGTGGACATGTTCGCCCGCTACGCCGATGTTGTCTCGCGGCGGCTGGGCGACCGTGTGCGCTACTGGGCGACCTTCAACGAGCCGCGCATCTTCATCTGGCTGGGCTACATCGAAGGCACGCACGCGCCCGGCCTGGCCGACTGGACCGGCGGGGCGCAGGCGGCGCATCACGTCATGCTGGCGCATGGCGCGGCTTTTCGCACGCTGCGGCAGAATCTCGGCGCGGACGCGCAGCTTGGCATCGTCTACGCCCTCAGCCCCATCGAGACGGTCAGCGATGACCCGGAGATTCTCGCCCGGCAGCGTCTGCTGGACGCGCGCACTAACTGCTGGTTCCTCGACCCGGTGCTGCGCGGAGAATATCCGCCAGAACTGCTCGACGCGCCGCAGTGGGCCAATTTGCAGACTGAGCCGGGCGATCTGGCGCTGATCCGCACGCCGGTGGACTTCGTGGGCATCAACTACTACAGCCGCACGCTGCTCGCGCCGGACAGCGCCGGGAAGGGCGACCTGCACGATAGCGCGCCGAACCCCGGCGCCGAGTACACCGCGATGGGCTGGGAAGTGTATCCGCAGGGGTTGTACACTACCCTCAGGCGGGTGCACGAGAGGTACGCGGTCCCGGCGCTGTACGTCACCGAAAATGGCGCGGCGTTCGACGATGTGCTGGAGCCGGATGGCCGCGTGCGTGATCCGCGCCGCAGCGCCTACCTGCGCGCGCATTTCAAGGCGGCGCAGCGCGCCATCGCGGACGGCGTGCCGCTCAAGGGCTATTTCGTGTGGAGCCTGCTGGACAACTTCGAGTGGGCGCACGGCTATGAAAAGCGGTTCGGGATCACCTATGTCGATTATCCGACCGGCGCGCGCACGCTGAAAGACAGCGCGCGCTTTTACCAGTCCGTGATCCGGGCGAACGCGGTGCCGGAGGAGTAGAGGCTGCGCCTGAGAGAAAAACGCGCAGCGCCCCGGCTTTTCTGAGTATCGACCCCAGGCGGGACCAATTTCGCTTGGTGCTCTGCCCGTTTCTGATATATCCTCGTGATTGAAGAACCTTGCTGCAAAATTAGCACATATGTGCTAGAATGAAGCAGGGACCTGGCCGGGCGCGGCGTTGTTCAGTATTGAGTGACAGAGGCGCCGCGTGGCATCCTATTGACGGCTAGACGTATCAGGTAAGGCCGATGCAACCACCTTATCGCAGGCCGTACGACGAGGACGACGACCCGGACGAGCTGCCACCGCGCTCGCCGCTCGATCTGCGCAGCAGCTACCGCAACATGGCCGACGCCGACGATCGCGGCCCGCGCGCCCGTGACGACGACCGGCCGGGCGCCGCGCGCTCTGGACTGCCGGTGCGGCCCAGCGGTCCCGCGCCGGACAAGAAAGCGCCTGAGAAGCCTGACAAGGACAAAGGCGGCGGGCTGGGCCTGCCGTTTCGCCGGGGCAAAGACGACAGCGCCAAGAGCAGCCCTCCCACGAAATCACCCTTCGGCGTGCGCGGCGACGATCTGCAAGACACTGGCGGCGGGCGGCGGCTGCCGTTCGGGCGCGGTGGCGAGAAGAAGCCCGACAAGAAGCAGGCTGATCAGAAATCAGGCGGCGCGGGGCTGCCGGTTCGCCGGGGCGACACTGATCGTGACCGCCGGCCGGGCAGCGCGTCGTCTGGCGGGAAGGAATCCGGCGGGCGACTCGGCGGACTGTTCGGCGGCAAGGGCAAGGACGACAAGCAGGATGACCGGCCTGCGCGCCCGGCGTTCGGCGGCTCACCCCCCGGTGGTTCGGCGCGAGGCCCCGGCGGCAGGCCCGACGAGGAAAAAACAGGGCGCTTCGGCGGGCTGCTCGGCGGCAAGGGCAAGGACGATAAGAAAAGCGACGACAAGAAAAGCGCGCGTCCCGGCGACGTGCCGCCGCGTCGCGGCCCGTTTGATGGCCTCGACGATGACCGTGCCAGCCGGGGATTCGGTTCTGGCGCGCCGCGCAGTGGAGACAGCCCGCTGCGCTCGCCTGGCAGCGGCTTGCCCGGCGACCGCTCACCCGCGCAGCGCAGCCCGCTGAGTGGCGCACCCGGCCTGAGCGATCGCGACCGTGATCGCGGGCCGCTCGGCGGGCCCAGCCGCAGCCCGCTCAGCGAAGGCGGGCTGCCGCGCCGCCCGTCGCTGGGTTCGTCCGGCGACGATCAGGACGATGCGGCGGGGCCGCTGGCGCGCCCGGCAGGGCTTGGCGCGGCGCGCCCGCAGGATCGCCCGGCGCCTGGCAGCCTGGACCGCGCCGATCGTTTCGGCGCGGGAGCGCGCCCCGGCGCACCTGCTGAGCAGCGGCCTCCGCAGCGATCGCCGTTGGGCGGCGGGCCGGATCGCGAAGAGGCCGAGCGCCCGCGCAGCGGGCTGCTGGCGGGTCTGCCGGCGCGTCGCGGTGAGGAAAAAGCGCCTTCGCACGAGCCAGCGCCACCCGGTCCTAAAGCCAGCCGCTCATCCAGCCGTGCGCTGCCCCAGACCAGCAAAGCCCCGCGCATTGTCCGGCACGGGATGGACCTCGACCGCAAGCTCGACCTGATCGGCCTCTCGCTGGTAGCGTTCGCGCTGGTGGTGTTTTTCGCGGTGCTGCCGTCGATGTCCTTTGGCCTGCTGCCGCCGGTCACCGGCGGGCTGACCGGCACGATCAACCATTTCCTCTCGCAGTTGTTCGGCTGGGGCAAGATTATCTGGCCGCTGACCAGCGCCGTGATCGGCATCTGGCTGATGATGCGCTATTTCGGCGGGCAGATGT
>JADLHR010000316.1 GCA_020848665.1 Anaerolineae bacterium | reverse complement strand
GCCGCCCCGCGATCAGCGTGCGGATCGGGCCGCCGCTGCCGCCGATCACCGTCTCGGCGGACCGTCACCGCCGCCAGGACGAGCTGCAAGCCGCCTCGGTCGCGCTGATGGCGCGCATCTACGACCTGCTGCCGCCGGAGACGCAGGCGCTCTATGACTCATTTGGCCGGGCGCGCTATCACGGGCGGCTGGTGTTCGACCCGCCGCGCGGCGTGGCCCCGGTGGTGTCGCTCGACGCGCTGGCGGAGCTAATCTGTAAGCCGAACCTGTTTCGCCCGCTGCACCGTATCGCGCGGCTGCCGGTTGCGCCGTTTCTGCACCCAGGGTGCTTCTACCCGCCGGGCACGATGCGGCTGGCCGCCGGGTCGCTGCTTGGCGCGTTCGCCGAGGGCGATTTCGCGGGTTACCTCGAATATCGGCTGGGTGAGGATAAAGCCGACCGGGTGCGCGCCGCGCTGCGCGCGATTATCGCGCGGATCGACGCGCCAGGGCCAAGCGGTGTCCGCGTCGCCTTCGCGGTGCGGGTCGAGGACGCGCCGGAATAACGCCGCGCAGATAAGCCCTGGCGCTACAGCCGCTCGAAAATCCCTGCCGCGCCCTGGCCGCCGCCGATGCACATCGTCACCATGCCGTATCTGCCGCCGCGCCGCCGCAGCTCGTGCAGCAGTTGGACGGTCAGCTTGGCTCCGGTGCAGCCCAGCGGGTGCCCCAGCGCGATCGCGCCGCCATTGACGTTGACGCGCGCCGGGTCCATCTCCAGCGTGCGGATCACGGCCAGGGCCTGCGCAGCGAACGCCTCGTTCAACTCGATCAGGTCGAGATCGCTTAGCGCCAGCCCGGCGCGCTTGAGCGCGCGCGGCACGGCGGCAACTGGCCCGATGCCCATGATCTCCGGCGCAACCCCCGCCACGTTAAACCCGACAAAGCGCGCCAGCGGCGTGAAACCCAGGCGCGTGGCGGTCTCGCCTTCCATCAGCAGGACAGCGGCGGCCCCATCGCTGAGCGGGCTGGCGTTCCCGGCGGTGACGGTTCCGCCCTGCTTGAACGCGGGCCTGAGCTTGCTCAGCCCTTCGAGCGTCGTGTCGCGGCGCAGATGCTCGTCAACGTCGAACAGGATGCGCTCGACGTGGCGCTCGCCGTCGCGCAGCGTGACCTGATCGAAGTGAACTGGCGCGATCTCCTCGTCGAACTTTCCGGCGTCGGTCGCGGCGGCGGCTTTAGCGTGGCTCTGATAAGCGAAACGGTCCTGGTCCTCACGCGTGATGCCGTACTGCTCCGCGACGCGCTCGGCGGTCAGGCCCATGCCCATATACATCTCTGGCTGGTCGAAGGTGCTGCAATAGTCCGGGCTGATGCGGAAGCCGGTCATCGGGACGAGGCTCATGGTTTCGACGCCGCCCGCGATGATCACGTCCGCGCCATTGGCGATGATCCGCTCCGCGCCGATCGCGATTGACTGAAGCCCGCTGGAGCAGAAGCGGTTGACAGTCTGGGCCGGGACGCTGACCGGCAGCCCGGCCTGGAGCGCCATCAGCCGCGCCACGTTCAGCCCCTGCGGGCCTTCGGGCATGGCGCAGCCGAGGATGAAGTCGTCGATCAGCGCGGGATCGAGCCGCCCGGCGGACTGTTCGAGCAGGCTGTGCAGCACTGCCGCGACGAGCGCCTCGGGCCGGGCAGCGCGTGTTGCGCCCTTTTTCGCGCGCCCGACCGCCGTGCGCGCTACCGCGACAATGACAGCGTCTCTCATGCGAACCTCCTTTGGAAGCGATTAGCGGTTAGCCGTTCGCTTTCAGGCAGGGCCAATCGCTAATCGCTAGTCGCTGAATTATTATGCTCCTGGCCGCTTTCCAGCAAATCGAGCGTGACGGTGAAGACAGCCCCTTGCCCCGCTGCGCTGTCCACCGTGATCGACCCATGATGCAGGTGCACGATCTCGCGCGCGATCGTCAGGCCGAGACCAGTCCCGGCGGCGACCTCCTCGTTGGCGCGGAAGAACGGCTCGAAGACCTGGGGCAGCATCTCGACCGGGATACCGATCCCGGTGTCGCGCACCCGGATCGCCGCCTGCCGCCCGGACCCGGTGTCGCGCGGATCGGCGGACGCCAGCTCGATCGTGATTGTTCCCCCTTCACTGGTGTAGTTAATGGCGTTGTTGACCAGGTTAGTGATCACTTGGCTGATGCGCTGCGGGTCGGCGTTGACGACCAGCGGCTGGTCGGGCAGGCTGGCGCGCAGCAGGATGTTTTTGCGTTCGGCCTCCGGCCACTGGATGGCGATTACCTCCTCGATCAGCGCCACCAGCGCGACCGGCCGGCAGTAGAGCGGGATGACACCGCGCTCGAAGCGCGAGATGTCGAGCAGGTTCTCGATCAGCTCGGTCATGTTGTCGGTTACGTGATTAATCACTTCCAGATGCGACTGGAGCTTGTCAGGCTGCTTGCGCAGCAGATACAGCCGCGTTTTGATGTTCGCCAGTGGAGTCCGCAGCTCGTGCGAGGCGTGAGCGATAAAGCGGTCTTTCTGCACCTGCAACGCCTTTTCCTGGCTGATGTTACGAAAGAGCGCAACCAGCCCTGCATCGCCCGCGCCGTCCTGGCCGGGGACCTGCGTGATGGTCAGCGCGGTGTCTACAGTCGCGCCGTCCCAGCGGCGGGCAGCGACTGTGCCGCGCCAGCTATGGTTCTGAGCCAGGCTGCTGCGGATCACGCTGCGCAGCCGCTCGGTCTCTGGCGCCGGGGCGAGCAGGCTCTCGATCAGGTCGAATGGACGGTGCAGCAGCTCGGTGGAATCGTAGCCCAACAGCGCGCTGAAGGCGGCGTTGACATAGATCACCTCACCATTGTGGCTGAAGATGACCGCTTCGCCCATCGAGTCGAGCACGGCCTGAAGCTGGGTACGCTGCGCCTCGACTTGGGCGGTACGCTCACGGACGCGCTGTTCGAGATCGCTGGCGTGATGCTGGATCGCGTCGTAAAGCTGCGCGTTGCGGATCGCGATTGCGGCCTGGTCCGCGAAGGCTTGCAGCCGCTCGGCGTCGGCGGCGTCGAAGAAGCCCGGCTGTTCGCTGTCCAGGTGCAGGATGCCGATCACGTGATCCTCTAACACGATCGGAGCCTTCACTGTCGAGCGGATCCACTCTTCCTCCGGCAGCCGGAGCCAGAGCGAGTTGGCGTGGGTGTCGGGCAGGGCGAAGGGCTGCCGGGTCGCCAGCATCGTCTGCCAGATTGGCACTTTGTCCGCTTCGAAGCGAATTTGCCCGATCCATACTCCGGCGCCGTGCTCAGCGTAGCCATAGCCGCGCGCGACCCGCGCTACGCCGTCCTCGATCAGCATGATATTGGCTGCGTCGTGGGGCAGCACCTGGCCGATATTGGCGAGAATTCGATCGAGCACCAGGTCGATCTGAAGCGTGCTGCTGACCGCTGCCGCCGCGGCTTGCAGCGCCTCGGCCAGCGTGCGCTGGTCGTGCTCCGCCTGGAACAGCCGCGCATTTTGGATCGCCAGCGCAACCTGGTCGGCGAAGGCTTGCAGCCGCTCGGCGTCGATTGAGCGGAAATGCTGGGGCGTGGCGCTGTCGAGGTTCAGCACGCCGACGACGCGATTCTCGATCGTGATCGGCGCTTTGAGCGACGAGCGAATCCAGTCGCTGACCGGGAGATCCTGCCAGTCGGGGTCTTCGCGCGTGTCGGCGATCAGATAGGCGTGTGGGCGCTGGTCGTTGTGCATCCGCGCCCAATGCGGCGCTTCTTGCGCGGTCAGGCGTAACGCGCTGCTCTTGCCTTCCGAGCCATAAGTGCGGTATCCCGCCTGGCGCACGATTTTGCCGACATCGCCCTCGAACAGCATGATATTGCCCGCGTCATAGGTGAGCACGCGCCCGATGTTCTCAAGCAGCTCGTCGAACAGATCATCGAGCATCGGCGAGCGGTTGCTGAGCGCGGCGACGTGCCCCAGCGCCTCGGCAAGCACCCGCTGGTCATGCTCGGCGCTGTAGAGTTGCGCGTTCGTGATGGCGATCGAGGCCTGGTTTGCGATGATCTCAGCCAGCTCCAACTCGTCGGGGGCGAACTGGCGGTGCTCGACCCAGTCCAGCCCCAGCGTGCCGATCACATCCTCACCCACGATCAGCGGCATGATCAGCAGGCTGCGCGTGCCACGCCGGCGCAGCGCGGGCCAGGCCGGCTCGAAGAGCGGGTCATCGAGCACATTCTCGGAGACGAGTGGCTTATGGGTGGCGCGGACGTAGTCGATGGATGCGTTGTGCTCCAGCTCAATCGTGATGTCGTGGTTGGCGTCGTCGTCGGGGTGCGTGCTGAGCGCCAGCCGCCCGATTTGATCCTCGCCGAAGAGGATTAAGCCGCTGAAACTCGCGCCGAGCGCGCCCTGAAGCTCCAGCAGCATGGTGTAGTAGATCGCGTCAAGATCAAGCTGGCGTACGACCAGAGCCGAGACGCGGTTGACCAGCGCCAGACGCTGCGCCTGGGCCTGGAAGGCGGCAGCGTGCTCCTGAGCGGCCTGATAAAGCTGCGCGTTCTGGAGGGCGATGGCGGCCTGATCGGCGAAGCTTCGCAGGCGCTGCGTGTGATCGGCGCTGAAAAAATCAGGCTGGGCGCTTTCGACTTGCAGATAGCCTATAACGCGCCCCTCGCGGTGAATCGGCGCAGCGGCGTAAGAGCGAATCCAGCTAACTTCAGGGGAATCCACCCAGTCCGGATAGGTTGTCGTGTCGGCAATGGTTAGCGGCTCGCAGGTGTCGAACATCTGCTTGAGTGTTGGAAACTCGGCTACCGGGAAGCGCGCCCCGGCTAGCCAATCGTTGAGGCCGCGTTCCTCGAATCCCCGGTGGCGGACGATGCGCCCGACGCCATCTTCGAGCAGCATCAGGCTGGCGGAGTCGTGCGGCAGCACGCGTTTCAGATTGTCGAGGATGTGATCGGTGACGATCTCGAGATCGAGCGCGCTGTTGATGATAGTCGCCGTATCCTGAAGCGCCTCGGCCAGGCTGCGCTGCTCGTGCTCCGCCTGGAACAGGCGCGCATTGCGGATTGCGATCGCGGCCTGGGCGGCGAAAGCGCGCAGCCGCCTGGCGTGGTCGGCAGTGAAGAAGCCTGGCGTTGCGCTGTCGAGACTGATCACACCGATGAACTCGTCCGCATCGAAAATCGGCGCCCAGACCGCAGCGCGTATCCATTCCGTGCCCTCGACCGGCTTCCACAGCGCGGAATGCGCGGTGTCGTCGATTATGATCGGCTGGCGTGTGTCGCGCATCATCCGATACTTTTCCTGAACGCGATACTCGGAGCGCAGGCCGTCGATCCGGGCATCCAGGTTGCGTTCTCGGAATCCGGCGTGCCGCGCCATGCACAGGTAGTCTCCCTCAATGAGCTGGATACTGGCGGTGTCGTGCGGAACCACGCTGCGAATGTTTTCGAGAATGCAGTCGAGCACCTGCTCCAGGTCCAACGAACCGTTGAGCGTGAGCGCCGTGCTGCTCAGGGCTTCGGCCAGCGATCGCTGGTCCTGTTCTGCCAGCCGGGCGTGCTCGCGCTCTGCGCGCGTGCGGAGTGATCTGACGCCGTAGGCCAGATCGTCCGCCAATTCCTCCAGCAGCGCGATCTCCTCTTCGTGCCGGAAAGCGTCAACCTCCTCAGCGTAGACGGTCAGCACGCCGAAAACATGCCCGTCATCGGCCAGGGGCAGCGCCAGCACGGAGCGATAGCCCCGTTGCAAAGCATCGGCCCGCCACGGCTCAAAACTGGGATCGGTCGCGCAGTCCACGATGACCGCCGGACGCCCGAATCGGACCGCCCGGCCCGATGGCCCGTTGCCGCGCGGCTTGTCGGCCCAGGTTGTGCCAAGACTGGCGAGGTAGCCGTCATCAAACCCATAGCTGGCGACGGGCAGCAGTGTGCGGGCGTCGTCGTCTTGCGCGTAGCCGACCCACGCCAGGCGGAATCGACCGCCGGTGACCGCGACGCGACAAATATCGTTCAGCAGGACGATCTCGTCGTCGGCGCGCACGATGATCTGATTGCTCTCGCTGAGCAGACGAAAGGCGCGGGCCGCCCGGCGCAGGGCATCTTCGGTGCGGCGCTGCTCGGTGACATCGCGCACAATGGCGATCACGCTGTCCGCGCCGCTGGTGACGAGGCGCGCCTCGTACTCGTGGGGGGTACCCTCGAGGGGAAGCTGGTAGTGGAACACCTGGAGCTTGCCGGTGGCGAAGGCGCGTTCGATGGCCTCAAATGCCTGCGGCGCGATCTGCGGCAGCACGTCCTGAATCCGCCGTCCCATGAAGATCTTGGCGGGCTGATTCAGCCCCATCGGTGTGGCCTGATAGCCGAGAAAGGTGCCGTCGCGCGCCAGCTCGAACATCAGATCAGGCGAGGCGCTGGCGAACGCCTCGCGCGAAGCCTGCGACAATTGCAGCGCGGCGGACCAGTCCCGGACCCGCCGTGCGCCCTGGCTCAACAAGAGATACAGCCCCGCCGCCGTCATTGCGACGAACAGCACTCCCTTGACAATGTGCGTCTCGACCTGTAGCGCCTCACGGTCAAAGAACAGGTCGAACAGCAGGAGCCAGAGGGCTGCCAGCAGTATATACAGCAGCGTGATTCGCACCGCGCGGCTCGGCCAGCGACTATCATTCAGCGGAGAGTGGGACGTGTCGCTCATGTTGCTTCCTTGCCGCTCAGTTACGCAGCGGCTTGTTGTATTGCAGCATATGCATCATACGCTCAAGGCTTTTGGGTTCGTGGCACAGTTCGACGAATGCCTCGCGCTCCAGGTCCAGGATGTACTGCTCTGGCACCCAGCCCGGCTCGGACAGATCGCCGCCGCACAGCACATACGCGATCTTGTTGGCGATCAGCGCGTCGTGGTCCGAAGCGTAACCCGCCTCGCGCAGGCTGTAGACGCCCAGGCGCAGCGCGGCGAGCGCGTCCCGCCCGGCGGCCCAGACCTGCCCCGCCGGTTG
>JADLHR010000315.1 GCA_020848665.1 Anaerolineae bacterium | reverse complement strand
TTCCACATCGCGCAGAGCCGCAACGGCGCCGTGACCGGTTTTATGGCGGCAGGCCAGGACGGTTTCAAAATCTACACGCTGGCCGCCGGCGAGCCACTCCAGACGCTGTATCATGGCGCGCAGCTCGTCCTGGGGCCGTACCTTTCCGCCGGCGGCGAGATCGCAGTCTTGCGCGGGCTTAAAGCCAGCGGCTCGCTCGATACCCATCTGATCGCCTATGCGCGTGCGTCCCGGCAGGTGATTGGAGAGTTCAGCGGCGGTTCTGGCGCGAGCATCAGCCCTGGCCCGTTCTCGCCACGCGAAGGCGATCAGCGCATGGCGATCACAACCAGCGAGACGGGCTTCGACCGCCCCGCGATCTGGAATATCGCCACGTCAGAATGTCGAAAGCTGGCTGTCGACGCGCTCGCAGGCAACATCACGGTCGCCGATTGGTCGCCGGACGCGTCCAGGCTTCTGCTGATCCAGTTATATCAGGCTCGCTACCGGCTGTATATCTACGACCTGGAAGATGATACTGTTGCGCCGCTGATGCACCCGGCAGGCGTCGTCAGCCAATCGTTTTTTGGGCCATCCGGTGAAATCTACGCCATCTGGCAGGATTCGACGCTGCCCTCGCGGCTGATCGCGCTGGATCACCGGACCGGCGAGCGCGCACGTACAGTGCTGGGCAGCAGCGAAGTCCCCAGCGGGCACAAGTTGCGGCCGGTCACGTATGAATCGAGCGAAGGCGGCATCATCCAGGCGTGGCTGGCGACTCCGGACGCCAGTGGTCCGTATCCCACCATCGTACATGCGCACGGCGGCCCAGTCGATGTCATGACCGAACTTTTTTCGCCGGTCGCGCAGGGCTGGGTTGATCACGGTTTCGCCTACTGCTCAGTGAATTATCGGGGATCGACTACGTTCGGCAAAGCGTTCGAAAAGGCGATCTGGGGACGGCTCGGAACGTGTGAGGTTATCGACATCGCGGACGCATGCGCCTGGCTGGTCGCCGAAGGTATCGCCGACCCTCGGCGCCTCTTTATGGTTGGCGGATCATATGGCGGCTACCTGATGCTTCTCACTGCCGGGAAATACCCCGGTCTGCTCGCGGGCGGCGTCGCAGTCGCCGCGATTGCGGACTGGACGATGATGGTCGAAGATGCAGCGGAAACGCTTCGCGGCTACTTTCAGACGCTGCTTGGCGGCCCGCCTGCAGAACGGTCCGACGCCTATCGTGACGGTTCTCCGCTGGCCTATGTGGAGGACGTGCAGTGCCCGCTGCTGATCATCCAGGGACGGAACGACACGCGCTGCCCGCCGCGCCAGATGGAAGTGTACTTCGAGCGTCTGCAGGCGCTCGGCAAAGACGCCGAGATCGAGTGGTTTGACGCGGGGCACGGCCTGTTCGTCCGGGAACAGCAGATCGATCACTTCGCGCGGATGCTTGAGTTCGTGCATCGTGTGCTGGCGCGCGCCAGCGAGTGACGCAGCAGGTGCGCCGCCATATTCGCACCTTAAACGACGCAAACCGTATCGCGCTGGCAGTGGCCCTCGCTCATCATGCTGATGATCCTGGGCAGCATGGCCGCTCTGCCGCATGAGTCGTTTGAGGCGGCGACAATTGACGGCGCCTCGTGGTGGCAGAGCTTTTGTTTTCTGATGCTGCCGATCCTGCTGATGCTGTGACCAACGAAGCCGGGATCGGCTTCATCCCTCGATCCAGCCTCGCCAGCAGCGCAGGCAGTATTTTCCACGCAGGCGGTCGAAAGGCGTAGACGCACAGCAGGCGCAGAGTTGATGCAGCCTGATAGGCGGGCAGGCGGTCCAGAGTGTCCTGGTCTGGCGCGTAGCCTTCCAGAAAGGCGGAGGCGGCCTCCTGCGAGTGGGCAAAAGGGCAATCTCCCATCAGGGCGCGCAGCTCGAAGTGAACAAGCGCATTGGCGACATCGAGCGCCGCTTCCCCTGCAGAAAGCGTGTCGAAGTCGAGCAGGCTGATCTGCCCGGAGCCGTACCAGAAAATCTGTTTGTCATAGAAGTCCCGATGGAGCAGCCGTGCCGGAGTCGCCGCAGCCATCAGACGCTCCGTAACATGAACAGCATGAACAGCTACCCGATCAGCTATCCGATCCGCCCACTGCGGGACAAACTCTTTCAACATGCGCATCCAGTGCTCCACGACGGCAGCCTCGGCGGTGGCTGTGTGGTAGCCAATGCCCTGGGGGAGCGGTAGATCGTGCAGGTTGCGCAGCGCCCGGCCGGAAGCGAAGGCAGCGTCGTGATAGCTGGCTTCGTGGAGGAGATCGTGCAGCGAGGTCCCTGGCAGCGCAGACCAGAGGGTGACTCCGCGCCGGACATCGGCGTCCAACAGGCGCGGGATTGTGAAACTGCGCCCGGCGAGGCGTTCCAGCGCGGCGCTGTTTTCGACGAGTCGGGCGACGCGATCCGGTGCGACGATTTTCGCGTATTGTGCCTGACCGCCGTTGTTCAGGCGCACGACCGCTCTTTTTTCGGGCCGGTGGACAACCAGGCGGGCGTTTGGAATGGCGAGAAGGGGAGCGAGACCTGTGAGCTTGCGGTCGGCGCCACGCCGCTGAAGCAGGATGGAAATCCCCTCCACGTCGACGATGGTAGATGAAGCTGCCGGTGCGCGGCGATGGGTTTCGCTGGCAACCTGTTCCAGGCGTCTGAAGCCGGAGAACCATTGACCCGGCACGATTTCCCCGGCGCCGCTGACATATTCCAGGCCCAACTGTTCCGCCGACCGGGGCCAGGACCGGCGCAGCGTCAGCGTGAGAGAACTCAGCCCAAACCGCGCTGCTTCTTCCGATGTGAGATGAAGCTGGCTGAGTTTGGTGAGCAGATCAGCTCGCATCAGTGATCAGCCTTGCGCTTCTGTCGAGGATCCTGCTGGTCGACTCGAACCAGTTGGGCATCCGATTGCGGAACTCATGCGGGGCCAGGAGCAGCAGCCCGCTGGCGGTATAGAGACGGACACGCTGATCCAGTGTGGCATCATGCCGGTGTGAATAGCTGCGGATCAGGCGCATCATCACTTGTTCGGCCTCCATCATGGACCACGTTCCCAGAAGGGCGCCGCGCTCCAACTGCGCGGCAAATGCTCCCAGGTCAGCAGCATAGTCTCCTTGCCCTGCCTGGTCAAAGTCGAGGAGTGTGATCTCACCGTTGCCGCAGATCACCTGATCGGGCTTGAAATCTCCGTGGATCATGCCGTGGCGCGCGGGTGTATCCACCAGACGAAGTTGTGCGCTGATACGCCTGACGAGCAGCTCGGCAAGATCGGCCAGGGATGGGCATACGGCGGAGACGCTCTGAGCCGCCGCCTTCAGCCGCTCGGTCATGACCGGTGGCGTTAGCCGGGGCAGGCGCCTATCCGGAAGTGTGTGAAAGTGAAGCTGCTCCAGCCGGGCGCCCAGGCGATCGATCGTCGCCGCATCCAGCGATCCGGCCAGCAGCAGCTCGAGCAGCGTCTGGCCTATGACCCAGCGGAAAAGCAGTACCCGATGCTTTGCCGACCCGGCCAGCAGCGCGGCTTCCGGGGAAATCTGCTGCGCCGCAGCCAGGCCCGCGACCAGGTGCGCGTGGTCGAAGTCAGCGGCGCTATAGACCTTGAGCGCCGCGCTCGCGCCATGAGGTGTGATCAGGTGGGCAACATAGCGCCGTTCGGGCTTATAGCGAATCCGCCTGATCCTGGCATCCCAGAATTCGGGTTGCTCAGGAAGGATCGTCCGGAGGAGCTTGTGCCGTCGCTGCGGGTCGTACAGCCGGGCCAGCCCCTTGAGCTGGCGATCAGAGGCGGGGCCGGACAGGCGCGCGGCGATGTCTTCCCAGATGTGTGTGGTACAGCGGCTTCCCGAAGCTGCTTCTGCACCGGCTGCGCCTTTGAGGAGCTTGAGGCTTCCCACCGTATACGCCTTGGCATAGAAATCCTCGGTTCGACCGTCCTGTCTGACTTCATACGCCACCAGGCAGCTCGTTCCTGGTTTGTAACGAACATAGGTCGGGCTGGCCTGAAGGTCGGAGGTAGCAGGTATCAGTCTCCGCAGGCGTTGGGTCATCATCTCCCCATCAAGCAGCGTTGACAACCCCGGCAGGCGCGGATCGCGCCGGACAACCCCTGCATCAGATGTCGAGAGCATGGCGCATCTCCAGGGTAGATTGCGGAGGAAGCGATAACACAGACTGCTGTGTCAGCAGCGCTTGCAGCCGGTAGAGGCGGGCATAAGCCCCGTTGAGACGCAGCAGGTCGAGGTGCTGGCCGCTCTCGGTCACCCGCCCGCCATCCATATAGAGAATCATGTCGGCATCGACGATGGTGTGCAGGTTATGAGCGATGGTGAAGGTGGTGCACCCGCGCATAAGGCGCTTGAGCGCATCGATGACCAGGCGCTCGTTCTCCTTGTCCAGTCCCGAGGTTGGCTCGTCCAGGATCAGAATCGGCGCATTGCGGACGGCAGCGCGGGCGATAGCGATGCGCTGTCGCTCTCCGCCCGAAAGCGTCGCCCCGCGTTCACCCAGCCGGGTGCTGTAACCTTCGGGAAGCGCGGTGATAAAGTCATGGGCATTGGCTAGCTTCGCCGCCGCAATGATCTCCTCTTCGGTCGCACCCAGACGCCCATAGGCGATATTTTCGCGCACACTCACACCGAACAGGACGCTGTCCTGAAGGACGACAGATATTTGCCCGCGCAGCGAATTGAGCGTGAACGCGCGTATATCCGTCCCGTCAGCGCAGATTTGCCCCGACATAGGGTCGTACAGGCGGAGTAGCAGGCTGACCAGCGTCGATTTGCCAGCGCCTGAGGGGCCAACCAGGGCCACGTGCTCGCTGGGATAGACGGTTAGATCGAGTTCTTTGAGCGTCAGATTCTGCTTCGTATAGCTGAAGTTCACGCGCCGGAAATCGACCCGGCCAGTCAGACGCGGCGCAGGTATGGCGTCCGGGCGGTCCTGAATCTCCGGGACGGTCTCCAGAATGTCGAGGACCCGCTCGCCAGAAGCGGCGGCCTTGGCGATACGACTGGTATACTTCGCCAGGTCCTGGAGGGGGCGCAGGCCGCTCTTGAGGTAGGATATGAAGACTAGCAGCTCACCTGGCGTCAGTTCGCCACCCAGGACCATCTGCGCGCCCTGCCACAGCACAAGCGCGGTGCCGAGCGCGACGATCGTATCTACAGTGCCTTCCAGCCGCGCCGAAAGCCGCTTGCCCCGCGCGCCCTCATTGAAGTTCTTCTTGTTCTGCTTGCTGAACTGGTCCTCAAGCGTTTTCTCCAGCGAAAGCGCCTGGACGACCTTAATCGCACCCATCGCCTCAGCAGCCAGAGCAGCCATCGCTCCCTCGCGCTTGCGCTGTTCCCGCGCGACACGCTGAATTCGCCCCGAAAGCCGGTTGGTCGTCAGCGCGAACAGGGGAAGGGCGATCATCGCCATCATCGCCAGGCGAGAATTGAGAACCAGCATCAGGATCATCATGCCCACCAGGGTGAGCGCGTGGATGGTGAGCGGCAGAATGGCTGTGATAGCCACTTCTTCCACGCGGTTAACGTCTCCGGTGAGGCGGTTGAGGATATCGCCGGTTTTGACTCGGTTGTGAAACGACAGGGGGAGCATCTGCAAGTGATGGTAGAGCTGGCGGCGTACTTCCGTCAGTATACGGCTGCCGACCAGCGCGATGCTTACCTGGTTGATGTAGGCCGCCGCCGCTCGAAGGGCAGCGACCGCCACCACGCCGACGGCTGCGAAAGCGAGCACGCCTTTCGAATCCAGCGCTATTCCCAGAAATTGGGTTAGCTGATCGGGCCGATCTCCGGTGATGTGGTCAATGACGAACTTGAGCGGCCATGGAGCGACCAGGCTGAGTCCGATTTCCACCAGCATGAAGAACACGGCCAGCGCGATCAGCCCGCGTTGTTGTACGGCCAGCGGAAGAAGACGCCGCAGCAGGCGTTGCGTGCTGGGGTTCGAGTGTTTTTTGCTGCTCTCAGCAGAGCGCTGGGGAGGCCACCTCTCAAGAAAGCGAACCGCCATATCATCCCACCCCTGCTTGACCAAAGCCCAGCGCGGCGTACGTCAGAACACGCTGAGCGATACTGTCCCACGTATGCTCTCGTCCGATCCATTGACGCGCAGCTTCGCCCAGCGCCTGGCGAAGAGCCGGCTTCGCCAGCATGGATTCGAGCGCACCAGCGAGCGACTGCGCGTCACCTGGATCGCACAGTAACCCCGTCTCACCGGCGGTGATGACAGAGCGAATCTGACCCACATCGCTGGCGATGATTGCCCTTCCGGCGGCCATATACTCGAACAACTTGAGCGGCGAGAAGTAGAAATTGTCCAGCCGGCGATACGGCGCTACCGCGACATCCATCGACATGATCCAGCCGGGCACGGCCTCGTGGGCGACGGCGCCAGTCAGGTGCGCAAACGGGCGCAGATTATGCTGGTCAAGCTGCGTGAGAATCTCCCCGCGCAGCGGGCCGTCGCCCACGATGAGCAAACGCGCATTCGGGTGTGCCTGGTGCAGGAGAGCAAACGCCTCGACCAGGGTATGAATGTCGTGCCAGGGCTTCAGGCTGCCAACGAAGCCAACGACGAACTCATTGGCTCGGCGCGGCTCAAATGGGGCCACGGTAGAGGAGAAGCGCCGTGGATCGACGCCGTTCGGGATGACGAACACGCGGTTGTGACTGGTGGTGAATGTTGTCAGGTAATCCGCGACTTCCCGCGAGACAGCGATCAGCACCGAGGCGCTGTTGAAAGCGCGAGCGGCCACCTGTTCGGCCTCACGGCGAGCGACCAGCTTCCGGTAAGCCAGTTGTTCTTCGATCAGCGGGGCGTTCACTTCCAGGACGCCGGGAATGCCTGCGCCCTGGGCATATTCCATGCCGACGTAGCTCCACAGCGAATAGCGCTCGTAGACCAGGTCAAACGGCCCCTGCGCCTGAAGCATGAGGCCGAGCTGCGAGTTGGCGGCCAACGCCATATTTTCGCGGTGCGCGGTGTTGTTGGGCGGCGTCAGGTGCGCAAGTTTGTAGACGGCAATATCCTCCAATCCGGCTGGGGCGCTGCCGCCGATGCGGGCCGCGAACAACTCGACCTGTGCGCCGATGCGCCGGAAGGCGCGAATGATTTCCTGGACGTGGATGGACGCCCCTTTGTTGCCGAAGACTGGAATGCCGGGGTCCGCGCAGATGTAGGCGATGCGCATCATACCGCCTCCGGAGTGAGCGCCTGTTCGCGCACCGCAGCCCCGGCAAAAAGGTGGCGCATCTGGGCAGTGTTGCGGTTGATCTCGAACCGCTCTTCAATAGCCTGGCGGGCTGCCCGCGCCAGGTGCGTCCGAAAATCGCCTTCGGTCATCAGGCGGCGCAGTGCGTCGGCCAGCGCCTGCGGATCGCGCTGTTCGACCATCAGCCCGGTCTGCTCGTGGACGAGAACCTCCGGGATGCCGGTGACAGCGGTGGCAACGCATGGCGTTCCCAGGGCCATTGCCTCCAGAAGCACCGTCGGCAGACCTTCGCGGTTGCCATCCTCGCCAACGACGCAGGGGATGGCGATGGCGCTTGCGCCCTGAACGTAGCGCTTCACGTCGCTCTGTGGGCGCGCACCATGAAAGGTGATATATGGCTCCAGGCGCAGCCGTGCGACTTGGGCGCGCAGGGCGATCTCTTCTTCGCCTCCGCCGATCAGATCAAGGTGAAAAGCGTAACCGGACTCGGCCAGGACCTTGCAGGCGTCGATGAGGTAGGTGAAGCCTTTCTTTTCGACCAGCCGCCCGACGGCGACCAGCCGCGCCGGGCGCTGCGCTGGCTCCTGGAAGGGAAACTCGGAGAGATCCAGCCCGTTATAGATGCACGCCAGATTGCTGGTCGAGGCGGGATATTCTTCGCGCAGGAAATGTTCGTTGTAGCGGCTTACCGTGACCGTGAAGGCGGCATCGCGCAGCTTACGGTCAAGGTCGTCCGGCTGAACGCTCTCGTGGAAGATGTCTTTGGCGTGGGCGGTGAAGGAATAGGGCACGTGCGCCAGCCGGGCCGCTAACCGTGCGACAGTGGTCGCAGAGGTCCCGAAATGCGCATGCAGGTGCGTGATGCTCCGTGCCCGCACCGCGCAGGCGAGCGCCACGGCTTGGTGAACATGCTGTGCGTTTTCACAAAGCATCTCTGGCAGCGCTTCCCACAGATCGGGGAGAAGATCCGAGGCTTTGCCCAGCGTATCCCAGAAGGCGATCACCTTCGGGCTTTCGTCGGGAAGGTAGGTCACACGCGCCTGCACGCGGGAGAGCGACTCGTGAAACAGCCCATCGGAAGGGGCGTACAAGGAGAAGATGTCGAGGCGCAGTCCAGCGCGTTCGTGGGCCAGGATCTCGTTGACGATGAAGGTCTCTGAGTAACGCGGGTAGACCTTGACGACGTAGCCGACACGGGGTTCGACGATAGGATTCATGTGGGATGCTCCTGGAAGATGTCTAGAGTTTGGCGAGATGCAAGGCGGCTTCGCCTGCACGAGAAAATCGGATTGAAGGGGCTGGGGCGCTGCGCCGATCGCTCTGCAAAAGGTGCTGTAGAAGGCCGGGAAGGCGCTTCAAGCCATCCAGATCGATATCCTGGCGCCGCTGGTGAGTGGTTACCTTTGTTCGACGGAGCCACGAGGCGAACGCCGCCGGGGTGACGACATCCGGATGCAGATAGTCCAGAGCGCCATGCTGCGCCAGCCGCTCTGCACGGATGAGCTGTTCGCGGCGAGGTTTCACGCGGGGCACAACCAGCGCTGGCTTCCCGCTCGAAAGAAGCTCACAGACGGTGTTGTATCCCCCCATGGTGATGACTCGATCAGCCTGACTCAGAAGTCGCTCCGGCTCAGTAACAAACGGGAGCACCTGAAACTGCGGCTTGCTGGCGGCTTCGTTCTGCACACTGCGGCGCACGTCGGACGGCATGTACGGGCCAGTGACCAGTATGCCCGTCGCGTAGTTCGGTAGCGCGGTTTGCAGGAATGTCCGCGCGACGAGTTCGCCATCTTGCCCGCCGCCGACCGTACACAGGATTCGGTTCCCTGTTTGCGGAGGCAGACCATCAAATAGATCGGCAGTCGGATCAGCGCTGGGGATGAGCCGGCCGAGATAACCAGTGTAGTGTGTTTTAGCGATGACCTGCGACGAGAAGCGATACTCCTGAATTGGGTCGTACACACGAGGATCGCCATAGATCCAGATGGCATCGTAGTATTTCCGGATAATCGCCTCGTAGCTGCCGCTCTCCCACTCGTGATGGACTACCTCGGCTTCATCCAGAATGTCACGAAGGCCGAGGATGATCCGGGTGTGGCGCGCCTGGCGCAGTTCTTCGAGCGTTGGAAGCAGCTCTCCGAAGACGCCGGACGGCACCTTATCGACGATCATGACGTTAGGGGAAAAGGCTTCGATAGCCGTCTGGATTGTGCTGGCACGCAAGGTCAACAGATCGCTGCGCCCGACGCCAAGAGTACGCGGCCGATAGACCCCCTCGTTATCTTTCGCCAGAGTGGGCAGTGTCAGGCAGTCCACGCCCATCGGCATTTCGAAAGCGCTGATTTCGTGCGCGCCGGCGATCATCAGGATGGCAGTCTTCGGGTTGGCATCAATCAAAGTCTGCGCAATTGCCAGGTTGCGCCGCATGTGCCCCAGACCCAGGGTGTCGTGCGAGTACAGAGCGATCTTGAGAGGGGAATTGAGCATTACGCATCCCTTCGCTGACGAGCTATTCGGATAGTTATGCGAGCTTCACACTCTTCGCCTGATGGCGCTGTTTTGTCGGGCCTGGATCGCGTGTGATCCAAGCCAGTTAATTACATTGACGGGCAAGCAGCGCAAAGGTTTCGGCCAATTCTGATCACGTCCGGATGGAAGTTGTCACGTTTCTCTGCGCGGGCAGAGCGGGCGGAACATATCGAGCCTGCTCTAACGACCGTTGAGGTTCCAAAATCCGCGAGGGGAATACTGGCGATGCTTCGCTTGCTTGAGCTGATCAGGATGGGCGTAAAACCTGACTCGACTCGG
>JADLHR010000314.1 GCA_020848665.1 Anaerolineae bacterium | reverse complement strand
GTGCCGTGCAGGTAGTATTCAGGATGCGTTTCCAGCCAGGGCGCGTCGTGGCTGGTATGATTCGGGACGAAATCGAGAATCAGGCGCAGGTTGCGCGCCGCCAGCCGCTCGCGGAGCGCCGCCAGCTCGTCGCGCTCGCCAAGGTACGGGTCAACCTCATAGCGCCGGATAGCATAGGGCGAGCCGCTGATGTCGCCGGGGTGAAAGTCGGGCAGTGCGCGGCGGTACTCCGCTTGCAGGTCGGGGTGCTCGGCGGCGATTTTGCGGCTGAGCGGACTGCGCTCCCAGACGCCCATCAGCCAGATCGCGTCCAGGCCCCAGCTTGCCAGCGCGTCGAGCGTCTCGTCCGGCACGCTGCCCAGCGTCACGCGCCGCTGGTAGCGCTCACTCAGCCCGTAGAGCCAGGTCCAGGTGTTAATCTCGTAGAGCAGCGGGTTTGCGCGCCACGCCTGCGCCGCCATGTCGCCTTCCTTGTGGGTGGATTGATCCGCAGACAGAGCATAACGGAACTCGCGCTGTCTGACCAAACGGGTCGGATACGCACCTGGCGCGCGAATCAAACGAGACGCGCTCCCTAAGCAGGGAACGCGCCTCGACGCTTGTGAAACCGGGTCAGGACTGAGAGGGCCTATCCCGCGACCGGCGTTTCCTGGCTGGCGGCGAGTTCGGTCTCGCGCTCGTCCTCACGCTCAGCCTCGCGCTCAGCCAGCCAGCGCTCGCACGACATCGCGGCGGCGGTCCCTTGCCCGACCGAGGTCCCGACCTGGCGGAACAGGCGGTCCTGAATCTCACCGGCAGCGAACACGCCTTCGACCGAAGTCCGCATCTCGCGGTCGGTGATGACGTAGCCGAACGCGTCGCGTTCCAACTGGCCCGCGTAGATGTCGCTGTTCGGGTCATGGCCGACGAAGATGAAGACGCCATCGGTGGCGAACTCGCGTATCTCGTCAGTCAGCACGTCGCGCAGTGTTACGGACTGGACGTTACGTTCGCCGTTGACGCTCTCGACGACCGTGTTCCAGATGAACTCGATCTTGTCGTTGGCGAAGGCGCGCTTCTGGAGCGTCTTCCCGGCGCGCAGCTCGTCGCGGCGATGCACGATCGACACGCGGCGCGCGAAGCGGGTCAGGAACAGCGCCTCTTCAAGCGCGCTGTCGCCGCCGCCCACGACCACGACTTCCTTGTCACGGAAGAAGAAGCCGTCGCACGTCGCGCAGTAGCTCACGCCGTTGCCGGTATATTCTTTCTCGCCGGGGACGTTCAGATGCCGGTGTGTCGCGCCCGCGCTGACGATCACAGCCTCGGCCTCGTACTCGTTGCCGTCGTCGGTCTTCAGGTAAAACGGCCCGCCCTGGCGGCTGAAATCAACCTCAGTCACTGCGCTGAACAGATTGATCCGCGCCCCGAAGCGCTCGGCCTGCGACTTCATGCGCTCGACCAGCTCCTGGCCGGTCATCGGCTCCGGGAAGCCGGGATAATTCTCGATCTCGTAGGTCAGCGAGACCTGGCCGCCCAGCTCGTGCCCGGCGATCACCAGTGGGTGAAGCTGCGCGCGCGCCGTGTAGAGCGCGGCAGTCAGCCCAGCGGGGCCGGAGCCGATGATGATCACCTTCTCCTTTTGCAGCGCGCCACGCGGCGTTGTTTCATCGGCGGACTGTGGCGTGCTGGTGGTCAGGGTAAAGGATAGTTTCTCGTTCGCCATGATGCCTCTCAGGTGCTCGCTCTCAAAGTAAACGCCCGCCATAAAGCGCAGGGAGCCGGCCGGGCGCGGATCGATGATACGCACTGTTCATCGGGTTGGATGCGCCCACAACGGCTGAGGTCGTGCTTTTCCGGCGCTTTATACGCGATTCTAACCCAAAAACGGCTCGCTGGCTCGCGCGCCAGGCCGGGCGCGAGTACACTGGCAGGCGCGTTTCGCTGCATATACCGATGATACCGTATGCGTCAACACCATCGTAACCTGATTATCGTGCTGCTCATTCTGGCGCTGGGCCTGCTGCTGCGCGGGTGGATTATCGCCAGCGACGGGATCGCGTTCGAGTCCGACGAGGCGATCGTCGATCTGATGGCGCGCCATATCGTCCTGGGCAGGCCGATCCCGACGTTCTTCTACGGGCAGTCCTATATGGGCAGCCTCAACGCAGTGCTTGTAGCGGGCGGCTTTCGCTGGCTAGGAGAGTCGGTCGAGACCGGGCGCGTGGTGCTTCTAGCGATCGCGCTGCTGACGCTGCTGAGCGGCTACGGGCTGGCGCGCGTCGTGACCAGCAGCGCGCGCGTGGCGGCGATGGCCCTGCTGATCATGGCGATCCCGACCGCGAGCGCCCTGCTTTATACGTCGGCTCCACTCGGCGGCTGGCCGGACAGCGTGCTTTACGCCAATCTGACGCTGCTGCTGGCGTGGCAGCTCACCGTCGGGCAAAAACGTGAGTGGTGGCGCTGGGGCGCGCTCGGATTGGCGGCTGGGATCGGCTGGTGGACCAATCCGTCGATCATCACCGCGCTGGCGGTCGCCGGGCTGCTGGGGCTGCGCCACTTCTCGGTGCGGCGCTGGTCCGTCTACGCGCTGGCCGGAGCAGCGTTCATGATCGGCAGCCTGCCCTGGTGGCTGTACAACCTGCGCCATGACTGGGAGGCGCTGGCTTACCTCTTTAACGGCTATGGCACACCGGGCGGCGCGCCGTTTTCCGCCGGAGAGCGCGCGCTGGGGCTGATCGGCCTGGGGCTACCTGCGCTCTACGGCCTGCGCGAGCCAGCCGCCGCTGGTTTTCCCCTGTCGCTTGAGTCGCTCCTGATCCTGCCGCTGCTGCTTACCCTGCTGCTCGACTTCCTTATCACGCTCCCGCGCCGCCTGCGACGCGAGCCAACCGTCCGCCTGCGCGCCGAGGGATGGGTCTGGCTGGTGTTTGGCGTCTTCGCGCTGGTTTTCCTGGTCTCCAGCTTCTTCGACGCGACCGGCCGCTACCAGATGCCGCTCTGGACCCCGGCGTCGATCGGGCTGGCGCTGGGCATTGACCGCCTGCGGCGCTTCGGCCCGGCGCTGAGCGCGATCGCGCTCGGCCTGCTGCTGGCGTTCCAGGGCGGGACGCTGGTCCGCCTGACGCAGAGCGCGGACGGGTTGCAGTTCCAGTTGGCCGAGCAATTGCGCG
>JADLHR010000313.1 GCA_020848665.1 Anaerolineae bacterium | reverse complement strand
GGCGGGCATATCGCCATCGACAAGAGCTTCACGCTGGCCGAGCCGACGCAGCCGGACGTGTCGGAAAAGCACGTTCAGTGGGAAGATGACCGTTTCGTCAGCTGGAACCCCAGCACCAACGCGGCGGACCTGGCTTACATCCTCTACCAGGTGCCGGTGCTGGTTGCTGTTCACGCCGCCGAGATGCTGCGGCCGCGCTGATCGAGCAGGGAGATCAACGTATGAGCGAGTTCGACGATCTCAGACAGCAGCTTGCGAAGGCCCGCCAGACGCGGGACAGCGCGAGCCAGGCCGTATATCTGGCGCGCGAGCAGCTTGACCGGCTCCAGCGCGACAAGGCGCAGCTTCTGCGCAAGCTCGATCCGCAGAACGAGGGCCACCAGCGGCAACTGGCTGCGCTCGACGAGCGGATTGCGCGCGCCGAAGCGGTGCTCGACCGCCGCCTCCAGGGCTACGCCAGCGTGTCGGAGCGGGTCGCCGGATTGTACGGTGAGTTCGCCCCGCTGACTGATCCGCGCCAGATGATCGGCCAGCTCAAGGATTCAGTTCCGATCCTGCTGCTGCCGCTGCGGATTGAGACGCGCTTCAAGTCGTCCGGGGTGATTGGGCCGGCGGGCGGCGCACCGCAGCAGCTCTGGGTGCGCGTTTACCCTGACGATTTGATGGTGGACCGCTTCGAGCCGGTGCTGTCCGAGGCCGAGATTCTCAGCGCGCAGTTGTTCTGGGCCGGGATTTGGGCGGCGGGCGGCGACGAAGACCTGGAGCGCGGCGCGTGGCGCGGGCTGGTCGCCAGCCATGGGGCCGGGCGCGGCGCGTGGATTGCGCAGCAGTACGCGCCGGAGAACGCCGCCGATCAGCCGGTCAAGGCCGATCCGTCCGACGTGATCCTGGTTGTGTCGAGCGAGGAAACGCTCAGCGCTGCCGACAAAGCCGCTGCCAGCGCCTATTGGGCTGCGATCTGGCGGGCGGATGGCGACGCGGCCAAGACGGAAACAGCGTGGCAGGCGCTTAAGACCGCGGTCGGCGGCGAGCGCGCTGAGGCGCTGGCGAACCGTTTTGTGCCGGGCAATCTGACCGCCGCGCCTGCCGCGCCGTTGACTAAAGATGATGTGGCGGTAACGGTCGCCTTCATCGACTTCCCGCCGCCAGATACCGTCGAGAGCAAGGGGCGCTCGTGGTCCCAGGCGCCGAAGGTCAACCTGCTGCCCGACCGGCTGGTGCTGATCGGCTACATCGGCGACAGCGTGGCTTTCGAGGTGATCGGCAACCCGATTCCCTCGCCGCTGGTCGCCGGGCCGGACCCGTCGCTACCTGAAAACGAGCAGATGCACCCCGACGCGAACGGCGATCTGTTCATCCCGGAAGACATGAAGTGGATGGTCGATTTCGAGCGCGCGGAGCAGGTCGGCATGGGCTTCCGCGTCAACCTGACTGTTGACCAGGCGCTGCGCGGCTTCGACCGGCTGATCGTGCTCGGCGTGCGGCTCAGCGCCGACGAGCAGGACGGCAAAGGGCTGATCGAGACGCTGTTCGAGCACCATCACTACACGCGCACCGGGATCAGCCTGCTGCCGCAGGGCACGCCGACGAATAACACCGAGCAGGGCGGGGCGGGGTTTGCGCACGGCGAAGACGCCGACGCGACCTTCAACGATTACTTCAAATCACCGGTGCTCTACACGCCGGAGAACGACCCTCTGCTGCGGCGCGACGGCCAGTGGCTGGCCGACTATCTGGGGCTGGACCTCACCGTAGTCCAGAAAATCCCTGGCGGCGGCGGGACCGACCAGCTTGAAGCGCGCGCGATGAACATCGCGCTGTGGAATGGCACGCTCGGCTACATGATGGATACGATGATGGCGCCGCTGTTCGACCGCGACGACATCCGCTTCACGCGCACCTTCTTCACCAATTTTGTCAGCGGGCGTGGACCGCTGCCTGCGCTGCGGATCGGCGCGCAGCCGTATGGCATTCTGCCGGCCAGCGTCTTCTCGCGGATGCGCTGGCTGGGCGGGCGCCTGACCGGCGAGGGGCCGATCCTGTCAACCCATGTGCCGGTTACGGGTGGATCGTATCTGCTCCGGCTGTACGCGATCCTTCGCAAGCTGGATGGTCATTGGGCGGACATGGCGCAGAAGGTTGCGCGCGTCAAGCGCACACCTGGCCCATCTGAGGATCCGCACCAGACGCTGCTCGACATCGTGGGGCTGCACCCGGCCTCGGTCGAGTATCACCAGCGATACGCCGAGAGCTTCGATCATCTCTACAACCTGTTGAACTTCTACGGCACCGGCGCCAGTTTTTCCGAGGTAATCCAGGCCGCGATCTACGTCCAGGCCGGGATTAACCTGCTGGCTGAGTTCGGCTACAGCGGCGATATTATGCCGGACATTCTGGAGCGGTTGTTCATCTCCGCCCAACACCTGATGCAGGGACCGGTGATCGACGACGCGCCGCTTTCAGAGACAGACCCGATCCGCGTCTACACGCCGGACAATCGCAATTATGTGCAGTGGCTGATTGACGCCGCGCGCACCTCGCTGGAGACGCTGCGCCGCCAGGAGGGGTTCACCGACAACGTGCGCCCGGCGGCGCTGTTCTACATCCTGGCGCGCTACGCGCTGATGCAGTCCTACTGGATTACCAGCATCCGCCTGCACGAGCTGGCGGGGGTGTTTACTCAGGCGCAGGTCCAGGCTGTACGGCACGAACCAGCTTTCATCCATGTGCAGGAACAGGCCGAGGCCAGTGAGAGCCGCTTCGCGCACCTGTACACGACCAGCGCCGCGATCACCGGCAGCGATAACGTGCTGGTGGCCGATCACATCACGAACATTCTGCCGCAGACGAGCGGCACGCAGGCCATCGCCACCGCCGATCTGCGCGAGCAGGTCGAGGCGCTGGAGCGGCTGCGCGATGTGCCGACCGCGCGCCTGGAGCGCCTGTTCGCGGAGCATATCGACTCGGTGTCGTACCGGCTCGACGCCTGGGAGCTTGGGCTGCTGAATTACCAGTTAACGCTGATGCGCTACGAGACGCGCGGCGAAGATGAAGAGGACGCCGTCCGGCGCGGGCTGTACGTTGGCGCGTATGGCTGGATTGAAGACCTGAAGCCCGAAGGCAAGAAGCTGACGCCGGTCACGCTGGAGCCGGAGCTGGACGAGATATTCAACACTGATCCCGCGCTGCCGCCGCTGATGCGCGACCCGACTAACGGCGGCTACATCCACGCGCCGTCGCTCAACCACGCTGTAACCGCCGCGATCCTGCGCAACGGCTACCTCTCGAATGCCACGCCCGCTACGCCGGATGCGCTGGCCGTCAACCTGTCGTCGGACCGCGTGCGCCGCGCTGTCGGCGCAATCGAGGGTATCCGCCAGGGCCAGACGCTGGGCGCGCTGCTTGGCTACCAGTTCGAGCGCGGCCTGCACGACAAGCACAATCTGGCGGAAGTGGACCAGTTCATCTATGACCTGCGCAAAGCCTTTCCGCTGACTGCCCTGCGCAATACTTCGACCACGCCCGACGACGACACCAGTATCGAGGCGCTGGAAGCGCGCAACGTGATCGATGGCCTGAGGCTGGTCGAGCACATCCACGCCACCGGCAACCGGACTTATCCCTTCGGCAAGACCCTGCCGCCTGCCAGCGCGGCGCAGGCTGCCGCGATCAACGACGAGGTCGAGCGGATGCTCGACACGCACGACGCAGTAGCGGATGTGGCGATTGCCGAGGCGGTCCACCACGCCGCGCAGGGCAACTACGATCGCGCGGCGGGCACGCTCGATACCTACAGCAAAGGGAACTTCCCGCCAATTCCGGAGGTAATCCAGACGCCGCGCAGCGGGGTCACGCTGACGCACCGCGTCGGCGTGCAGCTTCGCAGCGGCGTCAATCCGGCGACCAGCCCGATCCCTGGGATGGCCGTCACGCCGCGCAGCCAGGCCGAGCCGGCGCTCAACGACTGGCTGGCGGGCGTGCTCCCGCCGCCGGAAGATGTCTTCTGCATCGTGACGATCACTGACCCGGTCGATTTCAGCGAGACTGAAGTCACCGTTACACAGAAAGACCTCGGCCTTCAGCCGATTGACCTGCTGTATGTCCTCAGCGACGTGACGCAGCCCGCGTTGGCCGAGCTGGACGACCGCGCCCTGCTGCGCGTGATCCAGGCGCAGGCCCCGCGCCCCGACGCCACGCTGCGGATCGACTACACGCGCAAGGCCGCCGACCTATCGACCTTCACCTTCTTCGAGCTGATGCC
>JADLHR010000312.1 GCA_020848665.1 Anaerolineae bacterium | reverse complement strand
GGCGAAAGACCTCGCCGGGACGAACGAAAGGGTCGCACACGATGACCAAGAAGACGCCGACGCTCGCGTATGATCTGGAGCGCGATGTGCGCGCGCTCGGCGCGATGGCGGCGAATCTGACCCCCTACCTGTACGAAAAGGAACTGTACGGCTATCTCTCTGGTGATTTGCCCCGGCTGACGGTCGGCGGGCTGTTGATGCGCCTGTACCGCCTGTCGCGGTTGAGCAATCACCTGTCTGCCGAGCAGCAGAACATCGTGCAGGACGCGGCGATCAACCTGGAAGCCGAGCAGTCGGAATGGAGCGTGCATTATGAGCTGAAGCTCCAGCAGGAGCTGGACGCACGCCTGACAGCCCTTCAGCGCTTTCTTGAGGAATGCCGCGACAGCAACAGCGCGTGTGCGGCCAGCTATCCGGTCGAAGCCGAAAAGCGCGTCATCATCGAGCACCTGCGCCGCGAGGCCATCGAGCGCGGCGTCTTCACGCCGGAGCTGGACACGCGGCTGCGCCATCTCGACGCGCAGCTTCGCCGCTTGCTGACGGACGGGCCGTTTATCAGCGCCCCGATCCTCACAGAGGTCTACCCGCGCGCTGAGTTCTGGTGGATGTACGGAACGCTCCCTGGCTGACGCCTGCTCGCACGCCCGCACACACCTGAGAACGAAAACACCCGCCTGCACGCGGGTGTTTTTTGTCGGCGCGAACCGGGCTGACCGCTGTTTGCCTACCAGCCATGTTCCAGCCGGGTGATCAGACGCTCTGGCAGATCGAACTTACGCATTTTCTCCTGCGTCACCTTGATCGGATAGGGGACGCGGCGGTGCTCGAAGACGCCTTCTTCGACGTGCAGCATGCCATACGCCGCGTCTTTATTGGAATCGCGCGGCTGGCCGACGCTGCCGGGGTTGATAATCAGGCGGTGGCCGTTGAGGTGCTTAGCCTCACGATAGACCGGCTGCAAGGCTTCCGTGTCGCCATGGTCGTCCGTAAGCTGGAAGATCACCGGGGTGTGCGTGTGCCCGACCAGGCAGTACGATGTCTCAAAATGCGGGAAGTTCAGCGCGGCGATCAGCGGGTCGAGGATGTATTCCCACACTGGCTCGCGCGGGCTGCCATGCGCGAGAGTGTAGTCTCCCAGCACGAAAGTCGTCGGCAGCGCCTCCAGGTAGGCTTTGTTCTCCGGAGTGAGCGTGTCACGCGTCCAGGTTACGGCGCGGCGCGCATCGGCGTTGAAGGTGCGGATGTCGAGCCGCTCCAGCGCCGCCCAGTCATGATTTCCGGCCAGGCACAGGTGCGGCAGGCTGCGCAGCAAATCGCAGCACTCGTTCGGGTCGGGGCCGTATCCGACAACATCTCCCAGGCACCAGACGTAGTCCCAACTGCCTTTGGCATCTTGCATGACCGTCTCAAAAGCGGCCAGGTTCGCATGGATATCGGAGATGACGAGAATACGCATGTGCCTCTAGTCCTTGGTGTCTAAGCTGTGCAGAATCATAACACGATTCAAAAGGCGCGGCGAGGGCGTTAAGGTTTCATTAAGGTTTGTATGGCGCGCACCGATCAGCCCCGGCAGTGTTGCGCCGCTTTTCCAGCGAGTATAATGAAGTCGCACCGGCGGGCAAGCGCCGGTTGGGTGGCGGCAAAGCTCACGTTTGGGTTCCGGCAGCGATCATGGCCTTGAACAGCGGCGCAGGCTCCAGCGATCTCGAAGCGCGCGCGCGTCAGCTTGGCGCGGCGCTCGACGCGCTGATCACGGCGCTGCACGAGCGGCGCGATCTGCTGCGCCAGATCGGGATGAACCTGCCGCCGGGGACCACCTCCGGCTTTGAGATCATCCGCGAGGAAATGACGTTTCTGCTCGACCGGCTGCGCACGGGGACCGCCGAGCTGGCTCGCTATCGCGCCCTGGCCGAGACTGCGTCACAACTCGCCGCCTCGCTCGACGTGCAGCAGGTTCTCGACGAGGCGATGGACTCGGTGATCGCGCTGACCGGGGCCGAGCGCGGCTATATTCTGCTGCGCGACGAAGACAGCGACGAGATGGTCTTCAGCGTAGCTCGCAACCTGGAGCGCGAGACGCTGGACGAGAGTGGTTTCATGGTCAGCCGCACAATCGTCGAGCAGGTGATCGTGACCGGCCAGCCAGTCGTGACCACCAACGCCCAGGACGATCCGCGTTTCGCCACGCAGCAGAGCGTGATGTTCTTCGCGCTGCGCTCGATTCTGTGCGTCCCGCTGATCGCGCGCGGGACGATGGTCGGCGTGGTCTACGCCGACAACCGGGTCAAAGACGCGTTGTTCGGCCAGGACGAGCTGGAGCTGCTGGTGGTCTTCGCCGATCAGGCGGCGGTCGCAATCGAGAACGCGCGCCTGTTTGCGCGGCTCCAGCGGGCGCTGGCCGAAGCCAGCGAGATGAGCGAGCTGATGGACAACGTCCTGGCCTCGATCGCCAGCGGCGTGATCACGACCGATGTCAACACGATCATCACGCTCTGCAACAGCGCGGCGGAGACGATTCTCGACATGCCGCGCGGCGAGGTGCTCAACCGCCCGCTGCGGATTGCGCTGCCGGTGCTCTACGGGCACTTGCAGCCGGCGCTGGCCGCGATCTTCGACGAAGGCCAGACCGGGGTGATCGAGGCGGACCTGGCCCTGCCGGGGCACGACCCGGCCAGCCTGGTGCTCAAGCTGACGCCGCTGCGCAGCGAGCAGCGCCACCCTGCCGAAACCGAAGGCGTGGCGATTGTGCTGGACGATCTGAGCGAAATCAAGCAGCGCGACGCGACTCTGGAGATGGTGCGGCGCTATCTTCCGCCCGCAATGGTAGACCAGATTCAGAGCCTCGACGGGCTGGGGCTGGGTGGCGAGCGGCGCGTGATCTCGGTCGTCTTTGTCGAGACGCTGCCGTTTGAGGCGATGCCGCTGGAACTGCCGCCTGATGCGCTGCTGGAGCGCCTGAACCTGTACCTGACCGCCGCCGCCGAGGCGATTCACGAGCAGCAGGGGCTGGTTGATAAGTTCATCGGCAGCGAGGTTATGGGGCTGTTCAACACGCAGCTCAACCCGGACGCCGATCACGCCTGGAAGGCGCTTCAGGCGGCGATCACCATGCGCGCCGAGCTTCAGGCGCTTTCGGCGCGTCTCGGCCAGTCGCAGATGCGCTGTTGCCGGATCGGCGTGCACACCGGGATTGCGACGCTGGGCAACGTCGGCAACGCCACCCGGCGTGACTTCACCGCTATCGGCGACATGATCAACCTGGCGAAGCGCCTGCAGGAGCACGCCGCATACGGCCAGGTGATCATCAGCGATGACACGTACCAGTTGTGCCGCGACCGCCTTGCCCCGCATGACTGTGATGTGCGCGCAACCGAACGGACGACGATCCAGGTCCGGGGCCGTCGTCAGCCGGTGACAGTCTACGAGGTCGTCTGCCCGCGCTGAGGCGCGGCTAACCGGGCGGCAGGAGATCATGTTCGAGCGAGCGACCCCCGACAGCAGCGCGCGACAGTTGATCCTGGCTGTGGCTCAGCAGTTGACCGATCTGGAGCAGATGCTGTGGGCGCAGCAGGAGATCATCACCCAGCGCGGCGTTCCTGTCCCAGCGGAGTTCTTCCAGCAGCTCAGCGCGCTCCGCGCCGCCTGCGAGGCGCTGCGCCCTGACGTGCTGGCCGTCGAGCAGGAGCTGGACGACCTGCGCGCCCTCGCTGCGACCACGCGCCTGATCAATTCTTCGCTGGATGAAGACGCCGTCCTGAACGAGGTGATGGACACTGCTATCGCGCTGACCGGGGCCGAGCGTGGCTACATTGTGCTGCGCGATCCGCCGGACGGAGACCTGCGCTTCCGTGTGGCGCGCAATGCCCGGCGCGAGACGCTCGATGCGGATCGCTTCACCGTCAGCGCAACCGTTGTGGACGAGGTGGCGCGCACCGGGCGTCCGATTGTCGCCAGCAATGCGCTGCTCGACCCGCGCCTCAGCGCGCAGGACAGCATCGTGATGTACGGTCCGCGCTCGATTCTATGCGTCCCATTGACCGTCAAAAGCCGCGTGACCGGCGTGGTCTATGCTGACAGCCAGCGCACCCCCGACCTGTTCGGCGGCGGCGAGCTGGCGCTGCTGCTCGGCTTCGCGGCGCAGGCCGCGATCGCGATTGAGAACGCGCGCCTGTTCGAGCGCCAGCGGCGGGCGCTGGCCGAGGTCAGCGAGCTGCGCGAGTTGACGGACAGTGTGCTCACCTCGATTGCCAGCGGCGTGATCACCACTGACCGCTCCGGGCGGATCATGATCTTCAATCCGGCTGCCGAGGAAATCCTGGGTGTAGCCGCTTCGGATGCGCTCGACCGCCCGCTGAGCGAGACGCTGCCCGCGATTGGCGCGGCGATCACCGGGCTGATCGAGCCGGTGATGCAGCAGGGCCAGCCCCAGGCGATCGAGATCGCGCCAGAGGTGCCCGGTCGCGGTGTGCTGACGCTCAGCCTCAAGCTGACGCCGCTGCGCAATGCGCAGGGCCTGACAGTCGGCATGGCGCTGGCGGTGGACGACCTGACTGCGCTCAAGCAGCGCGACGCCACGCTGGAAGTCGTGCGGACCTACCTGCCGCCAAGTCTGGTCTCCAACCTGGGCAGCATCGACAAGCTGGGCCTGGGCGGGACCGAACGCGAGATTTCGATTCTGATCGCCGACGTGCGCGGCTTTACCGCCTTCAGCGAGCTGTTACCCCCCGAAGACCTGATGACGGTTATCACGCAGTACCTCGCGGTCAGCACGGACGCGCTGCAACTGTTCGACGGGATTGTGGATAAATATCTGGGCGACGCGGTGATGGGGCTGTTCAACACGCCGCTCAACCCGCAGGATGACCACGCCGAGCGCGCCGTCCGCGCCGCGCTGACGATGGCCTACGACGTGCGCGCGCTGCACGAAGTGCTGCCCGGCGACCAGCGCCTCGGCTACGGTATCGGCGTGACAACCGGCACCGCGATCGTCGGCAGCGTCGGCAGTCCGGACCGGCGGGGTTTCACCGCGCTTGGCCCGCCGGTGACGCTCGCCCGGCTGCTGCAAGAGAACGCGCTGGCGGGAGAGATCATCATCAGCGCCGCGACCTACGCGCAGGTCGAGCCGCTGTTCGCCGCCGAGCCGGTCCCGCCGCGCAAGCTGCGCGACAGCCTTGTGCTGCCCATCATGTACCGTATCACCGGCGTGCGCCGCCGGGAATAAAGCGCGAAGCCTCACCCCCCGACCCGGCGCCCGATCTTCGGCCTTGCCGCGCCGCGCGCCGGGCGCTACGATCCTCGTTAACGCACAAGCGCGCCGGGCTGACGTCTACGCAAATCTCGCAAATCTATACAGGAGGCAACCTCCCGCCTTGCTGGACCTGTTCAAAATCGTTTTGGCGGCGCTGTATATGCTGGCGAGCACGGCTATTGCTCTCTACTCCGCCAGCTTTTTCGCCCTAATCGCGATCTATCTGCTCAAGCGCCGCAGCCCGCCGGTCGCGCCGGACGTATCCGACGACGAGCTGCTGTCGGTGACGCTCCAGTTGCCGATCTACAACGAGCAGCATGTTGTTGACCGGCTGATCGACGCGATGGGCGCGCTTGATTACCCGCGTGACAGGCTCTACGTGCAGGTGCTGGACGACTCGACTGACGAGACGACCGATCTGCTGCGCGCCAAAGTGGACGAATGGCGCGCGCGCGGCCTGAATATCGAGCTGATTCGCCGCCCACAGCGCGTGGGCTACAAGGCCGGGGCGCTGGCCTATGGCTTGCAGCGGTCGTGTACCACCTGCGTCGGTATCTTCGACGCCGATTTCGTGCCCGGTCCGGATTTTCTGCGTCGCGTGATGCCGCATTTCAACGGCGATCCGCACGTGGCGCTGGTCCAGACGCGCTGGGCGCATCTCAATGTCGATTACAACCTGCTGACGCGCGCCCAGGCTCTGGCGATGGACCAGCATTTCGCCATCGAGCAGGTCGCCCGCAGCCGGGGCGCGCTGCCGATGTCGATGAACGGGACGGGCGGCGTCTGGCGCCGGCAGACGATCGACGACGCGGGCGGGTGGTCCGGCGACACGCTGACCGAAGACCTCGATCTCAGCTACCGGGCTTTCCTGAAAGGCTGGCGCTTCCGCTACATCGTCGATGTCGCCGTCCCCGGCGAGGTGCCGCCGCAGCTCACCGCGTACAAGGTGCAGCAGGCGCGCTGGGCCAAAGGCTCGACCCAGTGCCTGATCAAGCACGCCGGGTCGCTGCTGCGCTCGGACCTTAACCCGCTGCAAAAATGGATGGGCCTGCTGCACCTGGGGCAGTACGCGATTCAGCCGTTTGTGCTGCTGTTGTTCCTGGTGACGCCGCCGATCCTGCTGACCGATATGCTGATGGACCTTCCGCTGGGGCCGCTGGGGATCGCCGGGCTGGCGCCGCCGATCTTCATGGCAATGGGCCAGGCTGCGCTTTACCGTGACTGGTGGCGGCGGCTGCTGTATTTCCCGGTGGTGATCCTGATCGGGACCGGGATGATGCTCAGCAACTCGCGCGCGGTATTCGAAGC
>JADLHR010000311.1 GCA_020848665.1 Anaerolineae bacterium | reverse complement strand
GCGTTGAGGTCGCGGTCGGCGTTGAGGTCGCGGTCGGCGTCGTGGATGGCGCCAGCGTTGAGGTCGCGGATGGCGTCGCCGCTGCGGGAGTCGTCGCCGTCACAGTCACGGTTGGTGGCGGAGTCCGGGTCGCTGCCGGCGTGCCAGTGCCAGCCGGGAGCGGCTCAACCTGCGCCGGCGCGTCGCCATTGCGGTTGACCAGCGCCAGCGCCACCACAAAACTGATGACCACCACCAGGGCGGCGGCCCAGGTCAGACCGCGCGGCGGAGAAAGCCAGCGCACCCTTGCGCGAGGAGCTGCGCGCAGCACGCGCTCGCGGACGCGTGCTCTGGCTTCCAGCGGCACGGCAGGCCGCGCCTGGCGCACCAGTATCGCCGTTTCCAGCAGCGGGCGCAGGGCGTCGGCGTGCTCAGGGTGAGCGCGCAGACAGTCGCCTATCGACTGGCCCGCCTGCATCCGGTCGATGCAGTCGTTGAACGCATCAGCCAGGTTATACGCGGCCACGATTCGCCTCCGGCTCATTTTCCGCCAAAAGTCGGCGAAGCGTATCGACGGCACGAAACTGTAATGACTTAATCGCGCTCACACTGCGTCCCATGCTGTCTGCCGTCTCTTGCAGGCTCATCATTTCCCCGAAGCGCAAAATCAATACTTCCTGCTGATCGGAGGCCAGCATTCCCATCACCTGTCGCACCCGGTCAGCGTCGTGCGCGGCCCCAAACTCTGTCTCAAGATCGCCGTCGTGCGCCAGCGGAGCATCTTCGTCCAGTGGCATGGTGCGCGGCGCGCCGCGATAGTGATCGACCAGCGCATTACGCGCCACCCGAAACAACCAGCCGCGCAGTGTGTCACGCGGGGCACGGGCGTCCCGCAGGGCGGTCAGGAGCCTGAGAAATACCTCGCTGGTCAAGTCTTCAGCCACCGCCGGATCGTTCACGCGCCAGCGGAGAAACTGGTAGATCGGATCGAAGAAGCTGTCATAGATCCGAGCGATAGCCTGTCGATCACCTTTTCGCGCCTGCCGCAGCAGCCGATCTTCGTCCGGGAGGTCAGGTAGCGCCAGCAGGATAGGCAGGATCATTATTGCATCCGGTATGCGTGCGGCGAGAAGTCGCTACCTGAGATTGTAGCGCCCCAGCGAAGATACGGTCAGGCGCTGCGCAGGTAAATCCGGGCGGGAAGAGACTGTCCTCCCGCCCGCTCCGGGGCCGCCGCGCAGTCACCGGACCTTAGCCGCTCCCCTTAGTCATCGTCGTCATGGTCGTCGTGGTCGTCATGGTCGTCATGGTCATCATCGTCGTGGTCATCATCGTCGTGGTCATCATCGTCGTGATCATCGTCCCAATCGTCGTCATCCATGTCATCTCGCGGATCAAACCGCTCGATCTCCCGCGCCATCCACACCCCTCCAGCGCCCAGTCGCGCGTGGACCTTCACCAGCGTACCAGTCGTGAGACCCCGCTCGACTTCGGCCCTGGATATATTGAACGTGATACCGTCCAGCGTCGCTGTTGTGGCGGAAAAACCGGTCAGCGCGCCGATCACCTCAATTTCGCCGGGTCGCAAATCATCCCTCTCGACGCCTTCCACTTCGCGGGCGAGGATGGTGCCGTCCGCCAGAAGCACGCCTTCGATCTTGACGATAGCTCCAAGCGCAATGGGGATTTCGCGCTCAGCCCGCGCAATGTTGATACTCAGCCCGTTAACCGTGATCGTTCTCCCCTGCCTCAGAGAAGTGATTCGTCCGGCAACCTCAACTGTGTCAGCCGGTCTTTGACCGGATACGTGAGGAACCAGCACCAGCAGCCCTACGGCCACCAGAGCAGCAAAGAGGGTTATTCGCGCGCGGAACATGTCGCTCTCCTTAGTCTGATCGCGTTATTTTGTCCGGCTTAGGTCGCGTGTGATCCAGTCCAGTCATCTACATCGACGGGCGAGCCGCACAAAGGTTTCGGTCAAATCTGGCCGCACTCGAATGGAGATCGTCATGTTTCTCCGTGCAGCTAGAGCGGGTGCTCAAGCGCAAGCCGCGCATCGAGGCCCAGCAGCCGGAACAGTTTCAGCACGGTGAAGCGGCTGCGCAGATAATGCCCGTAGAGCAGGCTCGGCTCGACTATTCGCCGCTCCAGGCCGAGCGCCCGCCAGTCGGTCGGGCCGCCGGCCGTTGCCAGCAGGCCAGTGATCGTTTCAGCCGGTGGCACCGTGCGGGCGATAGTCTGAATGTCCGGCCAGCGCTCGACCACCCGCTGCCGGAGCTGATCCTGCTGCACCGTCGTCAGACTCAGGAAGGCCGCCTGAATACGCTCGATCTGTTCCGCGCCTTCGCCGTACACGCGCCGGATTTCATCCACGTCAGACGCAGGATCAGGCGCGGGCGCACGCCTGATCAGTTCCCGCACGTCTTCCTGGCTGAGGCGGCGGACGTGGTCATACAACTGGGCGATCAGCGCCGACGCGACACCGACCTTCGCGCCGTGAAGAATCGCCGGGCGACCTTCTTTGAGCAACTGCATTTCCCAGAAATGCGAGAGGTGGTGCTCCGCCCCGGAAGCGGGCCGCGAGTCCCCAAAGTCACGCATGCACAGGCCCGATTCGAGCAGCCCTTCCAGCAGCAGGCGGACGCCGTCCTCGGACCCGCTGGCGATGTCCTGCGCCGCGTCGATGCAGCGGTTCATCGCCCGGCGGGTACGCTCGTCTATCTCAGGGTCGTATGGCTCATCCCACAGCAGATGCCCCAGGCGCCAATCCGCCAGCGAGGTCACCTTGCCGAGCAGGTCACCGAATCCTGCCGCAGTCAGGGCGCGCGGAGCCTCTGCCAACGTGGTCAGGTCGGCAAAGACAGCCAGCGGCCCCTGCGCTGCGTAGGTGTCCTTGACTCCCCCAATGACCAGCGGCGCGATGAGCGACAGAAAACCATCGACCGAGGCCGCACTCGGCGCGGAGATGAACGGGTTGCCGGTGCGAAAACTGACATAGCGCGCGATGTCGGTAAGGGTTCCGCTTCCGGCGGCGATGAAGACTTGCGGTTCCGGCGGCGCCTGGACGAGCGTTCGCGTCAGGTAACGCTCGTCGGCGATGACCTCGGCCCCGTGCAGCACGATCCCGATGACCGGCAGCCCGGCGTCGATCAGCGCCTGCTCGATCCGCCCCCCAAGCACGCGGTGCGTGTTCGTGTCCGAGAGCACTGTGAAGCGCACGCCGGGCATCCCGGCGCAGAACCCGACAAGCTGCGCGACCGCGTCACGCGCGATGATGATCCGGGGATCGGGCTGAGGGGTGTGTGATATCATCCTATCTCCGTCGTGTAGTGAGAGCGGCGTG
>JADLHR010000310.1 GCA_020848665.1 Anaerolineae bacterium | reverse complement strand
TTCGCCATGCTGTCCAAGGGCGCGCAGAAGGTCGAAAGCGGCTTCCAGTGGAGCGATCCGCCGGTGGCGATCGATCGCTCGCTGGTCCGCGTGCTGCAATCGACCATTGTGCTGATGGTCGTGCTGGCGTTCGGCGTGCGCAACCGCTTCTTCCCGCCGCGCAGCGCCCAGCCTATCACCGACGATGAAGAAGCTGCCCGAACATAACTCGCCGCAAGGCGCCAGAAAGATCACTAGAAAAGTGGGTCGCCAATGACCGGTTTGGAAAGCGCTCTCAGCGGTATCATTCGCGCCGCTGCCCCAATCGTGATCGCCGGACAGGGCGAGCTGATCACCGAGCGATCAGGCGTGATCAACCTGTCGCTCGACGGCTCGATCATGCTCTCGGCAATGACCGCGCACGCCGTGACCCGCACCACCGGCAGCCTGACCTACGGCGTCCTGGCGGCGATGGGTGTCGGCGCGGCGATGGCCTTCATCGTGGTCTTTTCAAGCATCGCGCTGCGGCTCAACCAGGTGGCGGTCGGCTTCGTGCTGACGATCCTCGGCGCGGACCTGGCGATCTTCCTCGGCAAGCCGCATTTCAACCAGGTCGGCAAGGAAATTCCGCATATGCCGATCCCGGTGCTCAAGGACATTCCGCTGCTGGGGCCGGTTCTGTTCAACCACAACATTCTGATCTACCTGAGTCTGATCCTGATCGGCGCAGTGACATTCTACATCTACCGCACGCGGCCCGGCCTGACGCTGCGCGCCATCGGCGAGCAGCCCGAAGCGGCTTTTGTGCGCGGAACGCCGGTCAATACGCTGCGCTACGTCTATACGATGATCGGCGGATCGCTGGTCGGGCTGGCCGGGGCGACGTACTCGCTGTCGGTCAAGCTCGGCTGGCGCGAAGACCTCGGCGGCGAGGGCTGGATCGCGCTCGCAATTGTGATCTTCGGGCTGTGGATTCCAGCGCGCGTGGCGCTCGGTGCGTTTTTCATCGTCGGCCTGCGCTCCATCGCGATCGATTTGCAGAGCAGCAGGGTGATCGATCTCCCGGCGCAGATCGTCAATATGCTGCCCTGGTTCCTGATGATCCTGACGCTGATGATCGCCACCAGCGGCGTGCTGGAGCGGGTAGTCCGCTGGACGCCGGAACGCTTCCAGCCGGTGGCGCGGCGCTTCTTGCGAGCAGCGCCGCCTGCCGCGCTCGGCAGGGCGTTTGAGAAGCATTAAACCAGCGGCCCAGGCCCAACCTCTGCCTGGGCCGCTGCACAACCTCCGTTATTTCAAATTTTTGCGTTTTTTGAAATAAGGTGGACAGTATTTCAGGATTCTGCAATAAGGGTGATGGGGTTCTTGCTGCTCCGAACCAGCCATTTCTCAGCGAAAACGAGCCGCCTTATCGCCCCGTGTGAGGCGAAGCGTACCGAGCCGAGGGTAAAACAGCCGTGCAAATCCTGAAGGACCGTATCCGCGCCGAGGGTCTTTATCTGGGGGACGGCATCCTGAAGATCGACAGCATCCTCAACCACCAGATGGACCCCAACCTGATCAAGCAGATGGGCGAGGAGATCGCCGCCCGGTTCCGCGACGCTCACCCGACGCGCATCCTGACCGCCGAAGTATCGGGCATCGCTCCGGCGCTGATGGCGGCGCTGGCGCTGAACGTGCCAATTGTCTACGCCCGCAAGTACAAGCCGGTCACAATGTACGGGCCGGTTTTTCTGGAAACCGCGCCCAGCCACACCAAGGGCGGCGAGACGAATCTGCTCGTCGCTGCCGAGTACCTGCCCGCCGGGGAGCGTGTCCTGATCGTGGACGATTTCCTTGCCAGCGGCAAGACCCTGCTGGCGCTGGCCCGCATGGTCATCGAGGCGCGCTGCACGCTGGTCGGCGTAGCGACAATCGTCGAAAAGAGCTTCGAGGAAGGCCGCGCCCGCCTGCAAGAAAAATACGATGTGCCGGTCGAGTCGCTGGCGATCATCACCTACCTTGACGAGCAGCGTATCGACTTCGCTGGCGATCTGCCGCTCGACGCTGGAATCTAGCACATGAGCCTCGAAGCGGGCGGGATCGTCGTCCTCGACTACGGATCGCAGACCGCGCGGCTGATCGCACGGCGCGTGCGTGAGGTGGGCGTCTTCGCCGCGCTGCTGCCTTTCGACGCGACGCTCGACGCTGCCGAAGCCGCCGTGCCCGGTTTTCGCGGCGTGATCCTCTCTGGTGGACCGGCCAGCGTCTACGAGCCGGGCGCGCCACGTCTGCCCGGCTGGGTGCTGAGCGCGGGCCGCCCGGTGCTCGGTATCTGCTATGGGATGCAGCTTCTGACCCAGGCGCTCGGCGGGCGCGTCGCCGGAGCCAAGCAGCGCGAGTTTGGGCAGGCCGCGCTGGAGATCACGGAGCCGGGCGCGCTGTTCGCCGGGCTGGACGCGGCGCAGACCGTGTGGATGAGCCACGGCGACCGCGTCGAGCGCCTGCCGGACGGCTTTCGTACCCTGGCGCGCAGCATTCACGCGCCGCACGCCGCGATCAGCCACCCGGAGCGCAGGCTTTACGGCATCCAGTTCCATCCTGAGGTCCATCACACGCCGCAGGGAAGCGCCATGTTGCGCCATTTCGCGCTGGACATCTGCGGCGCGGCGGCAGACTGGACCCCGGAGCATTTCATCGAGGCCAGCATCGAGCGCATTCGCCAGCAGGTGGGCAGTGGACGCGTGCTGCTCGGCATGAGCGGCGGCGTCGATTCGACCGTCGCGGGCGAGCTGATTCACCGCGCGGTCGGTGACCAGCTTGTGCCGGTCTTCGTCAATCACGGGATGCTGCGCCAGGGCGAGGCCGGCGCCGTGCTGGACCTGGCGCGGTCGCTCGACTGGAAGCTGATCGCAATCGATGCCACCGAGGAATTTCTGGACAGCCTGCGCGGTGTGACCGACCCCGAAGCCAAGCGCACGATCATCGGCGCGACCTTCGCCGCAGTCTTCGAGCGCGAGGCAGCGCGCGCAGGCCAGCTTGACTGGCTGGCGCAGGGCACGATCTACCCGGACGTGATCGAGAGCGGCGGGACAGATAGGCCCGGCGCCCAGCGTATTAAGTCTCACCACAATGTCGGCGGGCTGCCAGAGCATCTGCGCACGCGTCTCGTCGAGCCACTGCGCGAGTTGTTCAAGGACGAGGTGCGCGCCGTCGGCGAGCGGCTTGGCCTGCCGAAAGCGATTGTCTGGCGCCAGCCGTTTCCGGGGCCGGGGCTGGGCGTGCGCTGCGTTGGCGAGGTGACGTGGGAGCG
>JADLHR010000309.1 GCA_020848665.1 Anaerolineae bacterium | reverse complement strand
GTGCCGACGCTGTCCGCGTTGGCCCAGGCCAGTTGCTCGCCGGAAGGCGACCACCGGAAACGACGCCCCCAGTAGGCGTACGCGCCAAGAGCGTTCTGCTCGATGATCTGCTCGACACTGTCCGAGATCGCTTCGCCAGTCTGCGGGTCAAGCTCGACGGTGAACAGGTCGTTGTATGCGCGCCAGCCGATCTGGTCGCTGGTCGGCGCGGCGGTTGAATAGCTCAGCGTGTTCGTCCGGCCGGGCACCCACTGCGCCGACAGCACGTCGTTGGGAAACAACTGCGCCGCCTGTGGGGCGCGCGCCGAGGTGTTGAGCACCGCCCACAGCTCATTCGAGAAAACTGGATCGTCCTTGTCTTCCGTCGCCCGCGTAAACAGCAGTTGGCGACCGTCCGCCGAGAGATCGAACACCCGCCGATCCAACCCGCCAATGTCAGCGATTGGGCGTCGTCGGGCAGTGCTGCGCTCGATGATCCAGGGCTGATCGCCGGAGATATAGGCCAGCACGCCGTCGATACTGATTACTGCCTCCGATGGCTCGGCGCCGACATACACAATCTCGTCGCGCGCCGGGCGGACCGGCACTGGGATTCCAGGGTTGCGACTGACTTCGACGCCGTTCTTCTCGGTGATCAAGTAACAGATTTCGTTCTCGCCCGCCTCGCCAGTCTGCCCGATCTGTTCTTCGCCAGGCTTGAGCCGCTCCGAAGGGATCACCTGCCGCTGGAACGGGACCGGTTCGCGCACGCAGTCCTGCCGCTCGACAACGCGCGTGACGGTGATACGCAGCCCGTCGCGAAGCTGCGTATACAGCGGCGGATTCACTTCATCCAGCGCGTCGAGCGTAACGTCGATCGCGTCGAGAAACTGGCCGACCGACTCCGGCTTATCGTAGGTGTAGACCCGGCTGGCTCCATCCGCGTCCACGGTGATATTGAAACGACCTCCCGCGCGGCCCTGGTCCTGGCACGCCGCGAGCGCGACGCTCAGCACAACTAGCAGCGCGATCATGCGCCTGATCCAAATCATCGTCCGCCTGTCCCGGTGGTGCGAAAGCCAGCGCCAGAAATGCGCTATTCGCGCGTAACGAAAACATCCAAAACTGGTTTACAGTATAGGATGACGTAATGGTAAACACCACGAAGCCATTTGATCAAATAAAGGGGTGAGCGCCGCGATGGAGCCGCAGACAGCCGCCTATCTGGACGAGCTGCCCGAGGTTCGCACCAGCCGGCTGCCCAGAGGGGCGCTATTCTGGGCGAACGGATCGATCTACGAAGTCTTCGCCGTTGATGCGCACGGGTTTCAGAAGGCGCGCCTGTGGCGGCAGCCGCAGCACGCCGAAGTCGCGCTGGTGCCGGAGTCACTGCTGAGCCGCTATCTGCCGGTGGTAGCGCACGGGCGTATGCTACCAGTCTATTCCTCACAGAATGACCTGCTCGACGGCGGCGAATGCTCGTGTTACGTCTTCCCCACTGAGATGCTGGCGCTCGACGCAGCGTACCTGGACGCCGCGCTGATCCTGCGCAGCGGGCCATATATCCGCCAGCAGGAGGTTGTGCCGGCCCTGGCCCTGACCGATGGGATTCACCTGTTCCGTCTCTATTATTTCCGCCAGTCCGCCCACGGGCGTCCAGCCGACCTGTCGAGCCTGCGCGATCGCAGCCTGGGCTTTCGCCCACGTCCACACACCGAGGGACCGGGTTACTGGCGTTTGCTGCCGAGCTGGACCGAGCACACCGGCCAGTATGACACGACGCAGCAATCGCTACCAGCGGTGCGGATCGACCTGCCAGACACACCTGCTCCTTGAAGCGGCCAGGCGTGTCGCGGTATGGTGTTTGCCCGGAATCGAACGGCCCCCTTGCGCAGGGGGCCGTTGTGCTGCTCGTGGTAGGCGGATCAGGCTACTGGATGCTCGCGGCCTGGCGCACGGCCTGGAGCGTTTGCAGCGCCGTCAGGTTACGCACGTTGTAGCCGTAGCTCAGCGCCGGGTCGGCCAGGCTGCCCGCGCCTTCTGGTGCAACGCTGAACGGATCGCTGACGCCGCGTTCCTGCATGGCGCGCCACAGGTTCCACAACGGCACGCCCGACTCTGTGGCGACCTCGACAATCGCACGGTTGTATTCGGCAAGCTGCTCGCTCGTCACACCGCCGCCCGCCGGGATCGTCGCCAGCACCGGGATGACTCCGTACTGGCTCAGGCTATCCATCACCAGCACCTGCAATTCGCTGCGGAACTGGTCGGGGTTCATAAACGTCACATTCGGCGCGCTGAAGCTGATCAGGGCGATAGCGGGCCGCGTCGCCATGAACTCACAGCCAAGCGCAGTCGCCGCGCCGGTGCTGGCGCACACCCCGCTGGACGGGGCAGGTGCGCTCAGCGAGTCGATTGCAAACCCGGCTTCTGCCGCCGCACTGTCAACGTTCAGGCTGTTAGCTGCCGGATCATCGGCGCGCACCGGCGTCGCGCGGTAGAGGTCAATCAGCCCCTGAAGCGCCTGGAAGTTGCCCAGGGTGTACTGGTCCCCGGCGAAGGGCGCCAGGAACTGATCGCTGGCGACCGACTCGTCGCCGACCTTGCTGAACGCCCCGGCCTGGTTGCCGAAGTTGCGCGCGCCGCTCTGGAACACCTGCGAGAGCATCGCCGCCGACTGCGGATCGAGTTGTGGGATAACCGGGTAGGCGCTGAGGTCGAAGCTCGGCGCGGCGCTCGTGACGTTGACGGTGAAGCTGGCGATTGTCACGCCGCCCAGCGCGTCGTCCGCCGTCAGATCGACAATCGTCGTGCCTGCGCTCACGCCGGTGAGCAGCACGCTGGTCGTGCCAACCGCCGAGGCGGTTGCGACTGCCTGGTCCTGCGCGATAGCGCTCAGCACGATCACGTCGCCGTCCGCGTCAGTGACCGACACCGGCACTTCGATTGTCTCGCCGATCGCCAGCGCCTGCTCGGCCACTGGCTGGATCACCGGCGCGCTGTTCTGCCCCTCGACGATCGCGAGGAACGTCACCGTCCCCAGGCCGCCCTGCCCGTCGCTGACATCTGCGGTGATGGTCGCCGTGCCCGCCGCGTTGCCGGTGATCGTGACCTGCATTCCCACCGCGACTGCGCTGGCAACCGCCGGATTGTCCGATACGGCGGCCAGGGTCAGCGGATCGTCATTGAGATCACTGGCGTTGATCGGGACGTTGATCGTCTCACCCACACCCAGCCGCTGCTCACCGACCGGCTCAACCGCCGGTGACTCGTTCGCGGCGGACACCGTCGCGAAGAAGTTAACCACCACCGGAGAGTTAACACCGTCCGAAACCGACAGCGTGATCGTCGCCTGCCCCGCGCCGTTAGCATACAGCCGCAGCGTACCTGCCGCCGGGATCTCGGCGCTGGCAATCGAGGGGTTATCGCTGATCACCTCGGCAGTCAGTGAGTCGCCGTTCGGGTCCGTGGCAACATACGCCAGGTCGAGCGCGTCGCCGACCGTCATAAACTGCTGGTCCAGCGGCAGCAAAGTCGGCGGCTCGTTGACCGCGCCCACCGTCACCGCAAAGCTGGCCGCAACGGGCGCGTTATGCCCATCCGAGACGCTGAGCATCACAGTCGCCGTGCCCGCCTGATGGGCGCTCAGGGCAATATTCCCAGACGCGTTGACCTGCGCCTCGACCACGCCGGGGTTATCCGACTGCGCGGCAGCCGTCAGCGTGTCGCCATCGGGATCGAGCGCGTTATACGGCACGTTGAGCGCTTCGCCGGCCGTCATCGACTGCGGCCCGATCGCGTCAATCG
>JADLHR010000308.1 GCA_020848665.1 Anaerolineae bacterium | reverse complement strand
TTCCCGGTCGTGTTACTCATTATAATGCCATAACGCCAACGCAAAACTGCGCCGCGCGCCGGTTGGCTACGCTGGTAATTTTACATCGGAGCGAGGCGCGGAGCTATCAGATTCACGTAGGAACTCGACAGAAGCAGGCGCGCCGCCCCTGGCGTCCCTCAGAAGCCATTTGAAAACCCCTCACCCCGGCGCTGCGCGCCACCCCTCTCCCCCAGCGGGGCGAGGGGAAAGCCGGTTTTTCTCCCCTTCTCCCCGCTGTGGGAGAAGGGGCTGGGGGTTGAGGGGGACTTCTCAAACGGCCTCTCAGGAATGGAATCGGTTGTAGGATAGCCCAACTCGATATACACTACGAGATACGCAGCGAGAAGGCGAGCCATCCCTCAGGCGGTCGTACCAGGAGGGCAGTATTTGTTAAAATTCTTTCAGATGCGGTAAACAAATTTGGCTGCCCGCCAGCGCGGCGTTATCGTTGGTCGAGTAATGGTGTTGTGAGCAACCGGGCCAGGCCCGGGGGCGATCTCGTCAAAGGTCTAAGGAGGACTCAAGCAATGCGAAAACTGGGCTTTCTTGCCACTTTGCTGCTGGTCGCAGCGCTCGCGCTGCCGCTCGTTCCGGCAGGCGCGCAGGATGACAGCGGGTTCCGCGACACGTTCGATCTGCCTGCCGAACCGGCCACCGAAGGGCCGCTGGCCGGCGTCGATCCGCGCAACCAGACGATCACCTGGTGGCACCAGCACAGCGGCACGCGCCAGGAATTCCTGGACGCGATCATCGCTGATTTCAACGCCAATAACCCCTGGGGGATCACCGTTGAAGCGTCCAATCAGGGCGGCTACGGCGACATCTACACCAAGATGATCGCGGGTATCCCAACTGGTGACGTTCCCAACATCGTCGTCGCATACCAGAACCAGTCGCTGGCGTACTATCAGGCCGGCGGCCTGGTCGAGAACCTCGACACCTACGTTCTGGACCCGACCTGGGGCCTGAACGAAGCTGAAATTGCGGACTTTGTCCCGGCCTTCTTCGAGCAGGACAAGACAGAAGACGGCGTCCGCATCGGCTTCCCGCCCAACCGCTCGCTCGAAGGGCTGTACTATAACCAGACCGCGCTGACCGAGCTGGGCTACGATGGCCCGCCGACCACCTGGGAAGAATTCCGCGAGATGGCCTGCGCCTTCACCGAGCAGGGCTGGGGCGGCTACGACGGCACGGACACGATCGGCTACACCGTCCGTACCGACGCCTCGAACATCGCGGCGGGCACCTTCGCCAATGGCGGCGAGCTGTACGTGGACGGCCAGTATATCTACGATTCGCAGCCAACGATCGATTACATTCAGTTCATGGTAGACCTCTACAATGGCGGCTGCGCGACCCTGGTGGCGGAGCAGTACGGCGACCAGAATAACTTCGCCGCCGGTAAGGCGCTGTTCTTCATGGGATCGACCTCCGGCCTGCCGTTCATCAAGCAGGGCATCGAGGACGCCTACGAGACTCCGTTCGAGTGGGGCGTAACCGCGCTGCCGTACACCGACGTGCCGGTCGTGGATGTTTACGGCGCGAGCGTCAGCGTCACCAAGAGCACGCCCGAAAAGCAACTGGCGTCGTGGCTGTTCGTCCGCTGGCTGACCGATCCGGCGCAGCAGGCGGGCTGGGCGGTTGCCAGCCAGTACTTCCCGGTGCGCTACTCGGCGCAGGACGGCATGACGGTGCTGTTTGAGGACCTGCCGCAGTACGAGCAGGCGTGGGATCTGCTCCAGGGCGAGGGCAAGGTTGAGCCGCAGATCGCCAGCTACGACGTGGTCCGCGACGAGGCCCAGGCGACCTTCGACAACCTGCTGAGCGGCGGCGGCGATGTCGCCAGCGCGCTTCAGCAGCTCACCGCGACGGCCAACGAGATTCAGGCCAGCTTCCAGGCGCAGTAGTTCCGGCCGTACTCTGACGTACTCTGTAGAACACGCGAGGGTAGCCATCACGGCTGCCCTCGTTGTTTATCTCACCCCGGCATGCGATTCAGCGGTGGTTTGTGTACGCCGGCAGCATGACGGTGAAGGCGCTGCCTTTGCCCGGCTCACTGTCCACCCAGATGCGCCCCTGGTGCTGCTCGACGATGCTCTTGACGATCGAAAGACCGAGGCCAGTTCCCTTGTACCCATCGATCGCCTGCTCGGTGCGATAGAACTTGTCGAAGATGTACGGCTGGTCCTGCGGCGGAATTCCAATCCCGCTGTCGCTCACGCGCAGCACCAGAAAATCGCCGTTGCTCTCCAGCGCCAGGCGTACCTGCCCGCCATTGGGCGTGTACTTAATCGCGTTTTCGAGCAGATTGCTGATAAGCTGGCGCAGCCGCAGCGGGTGTCCGAGCACCGGCGGCAGGTCGCCCGCGGCCTCGATACCCAGCACCTGCTGTTTGGCTTCCCACTCATGCTGGTGCTCGCTGACCGCGCTCTCAACAATAGGCGCCAGGGCCGCCAATTCGCGGTCCTGATCGAACCCCGCCTCGATCTTCCCCAGTTCCAGCAGGTCGTTGATCAGCGTCGTGATCGACTGGACGCTGTTGAC
>JADLHR010000307.1 GCA_020848665.1 Anaerolineae bacterium | reverse complement strand
CAGCTCGGTCGTCTGCGTCCCGGCTTCGGCCTCGTCCACCGTCAGCGCGGGCAGCGAGCTTTGAAAGGTGATGATGGCGGGCTGCGGAGGCTGCGCCAGGGCAGGCGTCACGCTGCCCAGCGCCAGCGCCGCCGCGATCAGCAGGCCGAGGAACTGTTTTTTCATCGCCGCACCCCTTTGCTTGCAGACCGCGCTGCGCCTAGAGCGTGTTATGCACTTGCGCGCCGGGTAAAGCCCCCCATCCCCCGGCCCCTTGCCCCCAAAATGAAGGAAGGGGAGTCCATCCGGCTTTTTTTCCTTCCCTCGTTCTGGGGGAAGGAAAGCCGACCGCAGGTCGGAAGGATGGGGGGAGATGGCCTGGAAACCAGACCACGAAGTGCATAACAGCCTCTAGCTTATCCTCGCGCCGCGCGCTGGGCAAATCAGGCTGTCTCCGCAAATCAAACAGGGCGAGCGCCCGCCCACCCTGCCGGAAGAAAAACTCGTGATCGCTCAGCGAGCGCGCAGACCCAGCCGCGCGATCATCGTGTCGCGGCCCGGCCACTCGTCACGCATCAGGCCGAACACCACTTCATCGTTCCACTGACCGTCGGCCAGAGCGACGGAGCGCAGCCGCGCCTCCGGCGTGAAGCCAACTTTCTGCATCTGGCGCAGCACGCGGGCGTTGGACGACATCGTGTCCAGCCACAGGCGGCGCATGTCCAGCCAGTCGAAGGCGTAGTCTACCACCAGCAGCAGCGCGTCGGTGCCATAGCCACCGCCCCAATACGCCGGTTCGTTGATCATCGCGCCCAGGTTGGCGACGCGGTGGTAGCAGCTGAGGAAGTTGATCCCGAACAAGCCAATCAGCGTGCCGTCTTTGGTCCGCGCACCAAACGTAACGCCGGTCTCCGGCTGATCGGCCTCGGCTTCTTCGCGGCGCTGCTGCTCCATCCGGGCGCGGGTGAGCAGCTCGCGCTCGCCCATGCTGGCCCAGAACATCGACTCGTTGTTATACCAGGCGTGCTCGCGCGCCTGAAACGCCCGCCCGTAAGGGACGAGGTCCACCAGCAGCCCTTCGAGGAGGATCATACTTCCTCGCGGGCGCGCAGCCCCAGCCGCTCGACCAGCGCGTCGCGCCCCGGCCATTCGTCGCGCAGCAGCCCAAACATCACGTCGTCCGTCCACACACCGTCCGCGTACCAGAACCAGCGCCGCCGCGCTTCCTCGCGGAAGCCAACCTTCAGGGCCGCGCGCTGCATCCGCGCGTTGATCCCCATCGTGCTGAGCCAGAGCTTGCGCAGGTCGAGCCAGTCGAATGCATACTCCACGATCAGCAGCAGCGCGTCCGTGCCATAGCCGCCGCCCCAATACTCCGGCTCGCCGATCATCTCGCCGATCAGCGCCACCCGGTGGTGCGGCAGCATCTCGTCGAGCGCGATATCGCCGAGCGGCTTGCCGTCCTTGGTGAGGATACCGAACCAGACGGATGTACTGGCGCGCCGCTCCGCGCCTTCGGCGCGCTCCGCCTGCCAGCGTTCCACCTGAGCGCGCGTGAAGACTGCGCGATCGCCGGCAGTTCCCCAGAAATACACCTCGCTGTTGTACCAGCGGCGCTCGTTTTCAAGAAATGCCTTGCCGTAGGGCACCAGGTCCACCAAAACGCCTTCTAACATGCGCTCGCTCGCTTTCACGCCTGCAAGCCCAGACGCTCGATCAGGACGGCACGACCGGGCCATTCGTCGCGTTCTAGGGCATAGGTCAGCATATCGTGCCAACCGTTGGCGGCCCAGGTTGCGCGGCGCTGGCGGGCTTCGAGCCGGAAGCCGACCTTCTCCATCTGGCGCACAACACGCTCATTCAGGCTCATGGTCATCAGCCACACGCGCCGCGCGTCAAGCCAGTCAAAGGTGTACTGCAACAGCAACAGCAGCCCATCTGTGCCATACCCGCCGCCCCAGTAGGCCGGATCGCCGATAAACGCGGTCAGCATCGCGGCGCGGTGCTCAGGCGGCATCCAGTTGATGCCAACCAGCCCGATGGGCGTGCCATCTTTGGTTTGCAGACCAAACTGTGTATGCCGCTGGTGATCGTCTTCGAGGCGCTCGCGCTCAAGGCCAGCTTTCGTAGCGAACCAGCGCCCGCCGACCGCCCACCAGAACACGCCCTCGTCGTTCAGCCAGCGATGCTCCAAATCCAGGAAACGCCGGCCGTAGGGAACCAGGTCCACCAACAGCCCTTCAGCGAGTGCTGCTGCCATTTTGCCCGTCCTTCGCGCGCAGACCCAGGCGCTCGACCATCGCGTCGCGGCCCGGCCATTCCTCGCGCAGCAGCCCATAGAGCAGGCCATCGTGCCATACGCCGTCCATCAGCGCGGCGCACCGCTCGCGCGCTTCGAGCGCAAACCCGGTTTTCTCCATCTGGCGCATGACGCGCACGTTGACGCTGGTCGTGCCGAGCCAGAGCTTGCGCATATCCAGCCACCCGAACGCGTAGTCGATGATCAGCAGCAGCGCGTCGGTGCCATAGCCGCCACCCCAATAGGCCGGGTCACCGATGCGCGCGCCCAGCATCGCCAGGCGGCTGTGCGGCAGCAGCCAGTTGATGGTGATGAAGCCAAGCGGCGTGCCATCTTTTGCCTGCACGCCGAACATAATCCCGCGCGACGGCCCCATCTGCTCGGCTTCTTCGGCCCAGCGATCGGCCATGCGCTGGATGCTGGCGCGCGATACGATGTGCCGGTCGCCGCCGCTGCTCCAGAACGCCGAGTCGTTGTTGCGCCAGGTGCGCTCCAGGGCAAAGAACCGCTTGCCATAGGGAACCAGATCGACCAGCAGGCCTTCGAACATCATCTCAATCTCCTGCGCGGGGGCGCGCTCAGGGTGCGAGTATCTTCTCGTCCAGCGCCTTCTCGTCTTCGAGCTTCTTCTCCGGCTTAGGCTTCGGTTCCAGATCGCTTGCCTGCAACCCCAGCGCCTCAATCCTCGCCGCATAGCCCGGCCACTCATCTTCCAGCAGGCCGTATAGCTCTACATCCACGTAGTCGCCATCCCAGCGGATATGCTGGCGCAGCGTGCCCTCGTGGACGAACCCGGCGCGGCGCAGCGCGTCGATCCTGGCCTCGTCAAACGCCAGGGACATCGCGTCCAGCCGGTGCATATTGCGCGTCTCGAAGCAGTAGCGCGCCAGCATCAGCAGGCCGTCGAGCACCTCGTCCGTGCCTTCGTAGCGAGAATCCCCGGTGAAGAACGTCACCTCGACCTTGCGCACGCGCGACCACTCGTGATCGTAGATCAGGCCGCCGATCGGATCGCCAGCCTTTGTCTGATAGCCGATCAGCGCAGCGCGCTCGTTCTTCTCCATCTTCTCGATGTACTTCTTGACCGCATCCTCAGGGTGCGGCTCGCGGCGGTCCCACAGGTGGGCGCGAAACCACGCCTCCTCGTTCATCCAGCTTTCCAGATACGTCGCGTAATCGTCCTCGAACGGGACCAGATCGACCAGTGTTCCTTCGAACATGCCTGCCTGCCTCCTGGCATCGCGCTGAAAGATCACAGACAATCAGGGTGAGAGCCGGCGCGCCACGTGCCAGGCACCGGGATCGCCGCTCAACAGTGTGCGGCAAGTCCGCGTGTTCTGTCAACCATCAGACGCGCCGATATTGTTATACGTCCGCGCAGGCTATAATGTTGCGAGCGTCCTGCGCTGGCTGGAGAAAGGACCCAAACCGCGATGAAGCGTGCTGCGATTGTGCTGTTCACAGTGTTTTCAATTCTCTTTCTCATCGCGGTCGGGGCGCTGACCACCTCCCTGCTAACCGATTGGGAAGACGAGACCGCTACGCCGGCCGCAACAGTCCGCGCGACAGCGACCCCACCAATGCCCCAGTCCGCACGCGCCACTCTGACCCCGGCGCGGACGCCTGTCGCACCGCAGCCAACGCGCACTCCGCGCCCAACCACCACCCCGGCGCCAACAGCTACGCCGGGTGGCGTTACCGGCGCGATTTCCGCCGGCAGCGCCGGTAAGATCGTCGAGCTGGGAATGGTCGCCCTCGAAGGCGCGCCGGACGCGGCCAACGCGATTCGCAGCTTCGCCTGGTCGCCCGATGGCGCGCTGATCGCCGCGCCGGAACCGGCCAACAACCGCGTGGCGCTGATCGATACCGCGACCCGCTCCCTCGCCAGAACGATCGCGGCGCAGGACGAGCCGGTGCGCAGCGTAGCGTTTTCGCCGGATGGCGCGCGGCTGGCGGCAGGCAGCCGCGAGATCACAATCCGGGACGTGGCATCGGGCGCGCTGGTCGCCACGCTGGAAGGCCACACTCAGCCAGTGCTCAGCCTCGGTTTCAGCCCCGACGGCGCGACCCTGGTCTCGACCGGCGCGGATGGCAGCGTGCGCCTGTGGGACGCTGGCACCGGCGACCCGCAGATCCAGGTCCGGCTCGGCGTAGCGGGGCAGGCCGTCGCCTTCAGCCCGGATGGGACGATGATCGCCGCGTATGGCGAGCGAATCGTCAAGGTCTGGGAAGTCGAGTCCGGCGAGGAAATTGCTACACTGGAACACTCCGCGCTTGTGACCGGGATGGCCTTTTCTCCGGACAGCAGCCAGATCGCGACTGCTTCGCTTGACGGGGCGGTGCGCGTCTGGAATGTGGAGACTGGCGACATCGCGGCGACGCTGCAGGCCGCGGGCGCGGGCGCGCAGCCGCTGGGGCTGGCCTACACCCTTGATGGGACGGCGCTGGCGGGAGGCGACGCCGAGCGGCCCACGCTCGAGCTGATCGACGCGCAGACCGGCGAAGTCCTGACGGCGTTGGAGACAGGGCCGCTCAGCCGGGTGATTCAGTTCTCAGCGGATGGGCGCCAGCTTGCGGCGCTGAGCGGCCCGCGTGGCGAGACACTGACGATCTGGGGCCTGCCGGACTGAAATGAGCGCGGCAGGCGGCGCGCGCTGCGCTACCCCGGCTTCCGGGCGACGGTGACGAGCGGCAGGCTGCCGTCGTGCCCCAGGACCTGATCGATGCGCTCGGCCATCCGCGTGCGCCAGGTCAGGCGTTGGGGCCGGGGCATCAGGCGCAGCCCCGCCTGCTCAAGCTGGCGCTGAAGCGTCTCGACCACCTGGATCGAGGCGGGGAACGCATCCATCACGACCACGTGGCCGCCGGGCCGCAGCGCCTCGATTG
>JADLHR010000306.1 GCA_020848665.1 Anaerolineae bacterium | reverse complement strand
CGGTCAGGATCAGCGCCGCACCGAGCACAATCTTCCAGTCAACCGGCTCCTCAAGAAACAGCCAGCCGAGCGTCACGCCAATGGGCGGCATGACATAGGTCACCAGCGTCGTGCGCGTCGCGCCCCAGGTGTCGATCAGGTGGTAGAACAGGAAGTAGGCGATCACGGTGTTGAGGACCGCCAGCGTAATGGCGGCAGCGATCGTCGTGGTGCTCAGCGCAGCGAAAGCTGGCAGCGGGCGGACCGTCAGCAGCGTGGCCGCAACAACCACGATCCCGCCAACGATCAGCGAGGTACCGGCGATCGTTAGTGGCTCGACGCGGCGCAGGTAGCGCCGGATCACGACCGTCGAGATCGCATAACACGCCGACGCGACCAGCACGGCAAGCTGTCCGCTGAACGAATTGGCGCTCTCCGTCCCGTTGGCGCGGCTCGCCAGCAGCCCGACGCCTGCGAACCCGACCAGCAACCCGACAAGCTTCTGAGATGAAAAGCGCTCGTCGGCCAGCGCAACATGCGCAAAAATCAGCGTCCACAGCGGGACAGTCGCGTTCAACACGGTCGCCAGCCCGCTGTCGATGTTCTGCTCACCCCAGGTGATTAGCGTAAACGGGACCGCCGTGTTCATCACGCCGACGAACAGCAGCGCCAGCCGCTCGCGCCGCGCAGATGGAAGGTGCCGCCTGGTAAGCGCCAGAAAACCGAGCATGAACAGCGCGGCCAGGCCAATCCGCACAGAGACGAGTGGCAGCGGCCCCAGCTCGTCCACCGCCACCTTGATCAGCAGGAAAGAAGACCCCCAGATCACACCGAGCAGCCAGAAGATCGCCCAGTCTTTCATGATGTCCTCGCCTATGTGGTTGGTCGTTGGGTGTGTGCGGGACGGTGATCAAAGGCGCTCTGCTGGTGGCAGAGCGCCCTGCCGGTTGGGAAAACGGCGCTAGCGAGGGGACGCTGGCGCTTCTTCGATCACAACTTCGGGAAAGAACTGGTGAATCGTCCCGGCAATCCAGCCGTGCAGCGTGTTGAGCGAGAGCGGGCAGCCCTCGCACGCGCCGCCGAATTCCACCTGGGCGACTTTACCGTCAAACGAGACGAGCCGGACTGACCCGCCGTGATAGAATTCGATGTACGACGACAGGTTCTCGATCAGCCGCGCCAGACGCTCCTCCGCCGGAGCATCAGTATTTTCGGCGGCGTTTGCGTTTTGCAGATCCATCGCATCTTCTCCTGCGGCGCCAGTTCGTACCTGTTATTTTAGCACACTCGTTCGCCACACGACAACTGTGCGTCGCTAGAGGCTGTTATGCACTTCGTGGTCTGGTTTCCAGGCCATCCCCCATCCTTCCGACCTGCGGTCGGCTTTCCTTCCCCCAGGACGAGGGAAGGAAAAAACCAGAGCGGTCTCCCCTTCCCTCATTTTGGGGGCAAGGGGCCGGGGGATGGGGGGCTTTACCCGGCACAAGTGCATAACACGCCCTAGACCGGCCAGTCGCCGGGCGCGTAGATCAGCCCCAGCGCGCCGGGGCCGACGTGCACACCCAACACCGGGGCGGTCGGGACCGCAGCGCCGTAAACCAGGTCGAACTCGCGCTTCAGGCGCTCGATCACCGCGTCGGCCAGCGTTGAATCGCTGCCATAAACCGCGACCGCGCGCAGCTTGCCGCCCGGCCCGGCGGCCTCCGCAGCGCGCTCGATGAAGATATCGCCTGCTTTCGCCAGGCTGCGCGCGCGGCCCGCCGAGATATAGGTGCCCGCCTTCGGGCCACGCTTCTCGACAGTCACGATCGGCTTGATGCTGAGAAGCTGCCCGACCTGGTAGCGGACCGAGCCAATCCGCCCGCCGCGATACAGGTATGACAGGTCTTCCACAGTGAACAGCAGGTTGGTGGCGGCGTGTGTCTCTGCGAGCAGCGGCAAAACTTCGCTCACAGAACACCCCGCTTCGAACGCGCGCGCGGCAACGAGCACCTGAAAGCCTTCCGCCCCCGTGAGCGTGCCGGTGTCGTGGACGGTGATGTCCAGCTCAGGAAGCTGCTGCGCCGCCTGCCGCGCAACGTTGACCGTGCCGCTCAGCCCTTCGCTGAGGTGGATCGAGAGGATCGGCGCACCGGGCGCTCCCAGCTTGCGGTACAACTCGACGAAGTCGGGGACTGTCGGCTGCGAGGTCGTTGGGTGCACGTCACCCTGCGCCAGCCGCGCGTAAAACTGCTCGTGTGTGATATCAACCCCGCTGCGATAGCTCTCCTCGCCAAACAGAATCTTCAGCGGCGCAACGTGCACGCCGTAACGCTCAAAATCCGCCGGGGGCAGGTCGCACCCGGCATCAGTCACCAGGATAGGGCGGAGAGCAGGGGCGTTCGCAGGTTGGGTCACAGGAGCCTCCTCTGGCTACGGCGATCGGAATATACGGAAAACCGCTGGCCGGTCCGATCGACGAAGCGCATCATCCCAACAGCGGCGGGTCAAGTGTAAACGAAAAGTTTTTTCAAAACCAGAGTGAATTAATTGATCATTATTTTCGCCGATGAGCCGGCTAACGCGCTGGCCGGGGCGTATAGGTGGGCTGCGGCGTGTACGTTGGCAGCGGCGTATAGGTGGGCAGCGGCGTCAGCGTCACAAGCGGCTCGACAGCCGGACGTGGCGCAGCGCCAGTCGGCGTGACCGATCCAACCGGGATGGTGGCCGTCAACTGTGGTGTGACCGGGTGGACGGTCGGCGTCGAACCAGCCAACGCCAGCGGCCGGATCGAGCGGACCAGCGGCTGCATGATCGCCTCGTCCAGCGCCGCCAGATCACCGCTGCCCTCAGCCACGATCAGCATCGCCACAATCCACGTGCCATCAGCGGGGCGCAAGGCGTAGAGCACCGCGCCAGCGCCCGGCTGGAAGGACTCGTCCAGCCCGCGCGCTGCCGGAAACACCACGTGCTCGAAAGGTGTGATCGCCTCGCGGTCAAGCAGCATCTCGGCCCGCATGAATTCTTCGGGCGAGTCGCCTGCATCCCCGCTGAAATTGTCGAGCAGACGCACCACCGCGATCGCCGGGTGCGGGGGCAGGGTGTCCGTATTGCCGACATCGGCGGCATCGGAGAAGAAAAAGACCGCGCGCGCATCGTCCCGCGTCACGTCCGCCTCGACCGTCCATCCAACCGGTGCGTCCAGCGCAAGGCCGAGCAGCTCGGTCTCATATGGCTCAAACGTGACCCCGGCGGGTTCGGCGGTCGCAGTCAGTGTGGGTGGAGCCGGTGTAACCGTGATGGTTGCCGTCGTCTGAGACGCGGACAGGGTGCTATCAATGCCGAGCAGCACGGCAGGCAGCCGGTCAAACACCTCAGCCCGATAGGTATCGAACTCGTCTTCGGGGGCGCTGGCCGATACCAGCCGCCAGCCGTCCTCGCCGCGCAACAGGTAGAGCGCGCCGCGCACCGGCGGCTGATCGCGCAGCACCACACCGGCCCGGCCTTCCAGCCGCTCGTCGAGCAGCGGCGCGCGCTCGAAGCCGCGCGCCTCGGCCAGCGCGTCGAGCGCCTCGTCCAGCCCTTCAACGCCAGCCGGAATGCCCCAGGTCGTCTCGAAATAAGCTGCGTCGCCCTGGTAAATATAGATCCGCGCCGAGCCGTCAGTCAGATAGAGCGTGTTAGCGTCCACGCGGCTCGGCGCACTCCAGCCCTCAGGGACAAGGTGGGCGAAGGCAGTCACCCCGCTCGCCGCCGTCGCGGTCGCCGCGCGCACCACTTCGGTCGCGGTCGCCTTCAGATCAAGCGTCGGCGGCAGGGTTGGCGTCCGCTGAACCGGTGTCGCCGCAGGAACCAGGAGCGTCGCTGTGGCGGCGGGCAGCGCCATCACCTGAGTCGGCTCCGGCGTAACGCTGGGGACGGCGGTCGGCGTGGCGGACGGAAACGCCGTGTAGGTCGGCAGCGGCGTGCTCGTCGGCAGGGCAGCGAGCGTCCCCTGAAGCGCCGTACCAAGCGCGGCCTCAAAGCGCAGTGTAGCGGTATGGTCCGGCGTCGAAGTCCTGACCGCGATTGGCGTGCTGCCTGGTCCGCGCGTCGGCGTGACGCTGGGCGTCAGTGTGGCAGTCGGCGTGGAGGAAGGAACAGCCGTGTAGGTCGGCAGTGGGGTGCTCGTCGGCAGGGCGCGCACCGTTGCCTGGACCGCCGCGCTTACGGCCTGCTGAAACGCGGCGGTGGCCGAAGCATCCGGGGTAGCAGTCATCACGCGCGTTGCTGTATCGGTCGGCTGGGGTGTCAATGTCACGCTCGGCGCAGCAGTAAATGTCGCCGTGGCGCTGGGCGAAGCCGCCACCGTCGCACTGGATGTCACCGTTGCGGTGACTGTCGCGCTGGGCGTCAGCGTAGCAGTCAGCGTGGCAGAAGGAACAGCCGTGTAGGTCGGCAGCGGGGTGCTGGTCGGCAGGGCAGCGAGCGTCCCCTGAATCGCCGCGTCCAGCGCCACTTCAAATCGCTGCGTCGCCGTCCGATCCGGCGTCGAAGTCCTGACCGCGATTGGCGTGCTGCCCGGTCCGCGCGTCGGCGTGACGCTGGGCGTCAGCGTGGCAGTCGGCGCCAACGTCGCGGACGAAGTGGCCGAAGGAATGGGTGTATACGTAGACAGCGGGGTACTCGTCGGCAGGGCAGCGAGCGTCCCCTGAATCGCCGCGTCCAGCGCCACTTCAAACCGCTGCGTCGCCGTCCGATCCGGCGTCGAAGTCCTGACCGCGATCGGCGTGCTGCCCGGTCCGCGCGTCGGCGTGATGCTGGGCGTCAGCGTAGCAGTCGGCGTGACGGAAGGAACAGCCGTGTAGGTGGGCAGGGGGGTATACGTGGGCGGAAGCGTGTATGTCGGATAGGGCGTCGCGCTGGGAATCGCGGTCACTGTCGGCGTTGGTGTGACGGGCGTGGCAGCCGGCGCAGCGGTCGTCGGAGCCGTAGTGGGCGCGGTTGTAGCGGTAACCGTCGGCGCGGATGTCTCGGTGGGCGGGGCAGTTGGCGACACAACGTGCTCAGTCGGCGTCGCGGAAAGGAGCACGGTGGGCGTGACGGTCGCGCGGACGGCCTGGCGGAGCGGCTCAAGCGTGGGCAGCGGAGTCGGGCGGATCGTCTCAAGCTGCCCCTGGCACGAGGTTGTGAAGAGGGCCAGACTGATCGCTACCAGCGCCATTAGGGTGAGCCGTCGCGCCACGTTCGCCTCTCCTCAGCCGCTCAATTCAGACCCCAGAATGCAGTGAGTATTGAGATTATGGATCGCAGACAATCGGGGCCAAGTATAACATGCGTCCGGGGGGAGCCAAAAACCGCCCGATGCGAACATCGAGCGGCCTGAGAACTCGGTATGGGGTAAGGGATATACAGAAACCAGAGACGTGCGGAGGGGGTGGTTGGCGACGGCCGACTCTCCCAGGGGGCTACCCCCCGAGTACCATAGGCGCGGGTGGGCTTAACGACCGGGTTCGAGAAGGGACCGGGTGGACCCCCACCGCAGGAGTGACCAACCACCCCCTGCGCACGTCAGGGGGAGGCGGGGTGCATACGCGACGGGCCAGAACAGCTAAGTCTCCCTAGCAGGGTCGGATAAGCCCTCGACCGTTAGTACGGCTTGGCTGCACGCCTTACGGCGCGTCCACCGGCCGCCTATCAAGCTGGTCGTCTGCCAGCGGTCTTACCTGGTTACCCAGTGAGGAGGCTCATCTTGAGGCGAGTTTCCCGCTTAGATGCTTTCAGCGGTTATCTCGACCGCAGGTCGCTACCCGGCGGTGCTCCTGGCGGAACAACCGGCACACGAGCGCTGCGTCCACCCCGGTCCTCTCGTACTAGGGGCAGGCCCTCGCAACCTCCTTACGCCCACAGCGGATAGAGACCGACCTGTCTCACGACGGTCTGAACCCAGCTCACGTACCGCTTTAATGGGCGAACAGCCCAACCCTTGGGACCTGATCCAGCCCCAGGATGCGATGAGCCGACATCG
>JADLHR010000305.1 GCA_020848665.1 Anaerolineae bacterium | reverse complement strand
CATGAAGCGGACGAGGAAGACAGCCTGCGCAAGAGCGGGCAGCGCGTCGTGCCGCGTTTGCAGCGGCTGGGCATCCTCGGCCCAAAGACAATCGTCGCGCACGCGGTCCATACCGACGAGGCCGAGCGCGCGATTCTGCGCGATACCGGAACGTGGGTCTCGCACCAGCCGCGCTCGAACATGAACAACGGCGTCGGCGCGGCACCTATCGACCGCATGCGCGAGGAAGGCATCCGCCTGGCGCTGGGCAACGACGGATTTTCGAACAATATGTGGGCGGAGTGGAAGGCGGCGTATCTGTTGCACAAGGTGGCGAACCGCGATCCACGCTGCGCGCCGGGTGACTTCATCGCGCAGATGGCGACGCAGACCAACGCGCGCCTGGCCGAAGTCTTCTTCCCCGGCGAAACACTTGGGCGGCTGGCTCCTGGCGCGGCGGCGGACGTGATCCTGGTCGATTATCATCCGTTCACGCCGTTGGCAGCCGGGAATCTCCCCTGGCATATTCTGTTTGGGTTCGAGGCGTCCATGGTTACGACGACGATCGCGGGGGGCCGCGTGCTGATGCGTGACCGGGCGCTGCTGACATTGGACGAGGCAGCCATCGCCGCTGAGGCGCAAGAGTACGCGCCGGTCGTTTGGACAGCTTATCAGCGCTACGCCGAGCGGGCGCTGCACGGTTAGGAGAGGGGACTGGTGGGAGAACACGTGGGTTCGCGCCCGACAATCGCGGTGATCGGCGGAACCGGTAAAGAAGGGTCCGGGCTGGCGCTGCGCTGGGCGTACTGTGGCTACGAGGTATTGATTGGCTCGCGCGACGCTGAGCGCGCCGCTGAGAAAGCCGATGAATTGAATCAGGCGCTCGGCAAGCCTGCGCTGCGCGGGATGGACAACGCGAGCGCGGCCGCCGCCGCCGATCTGGTGGTGTTGACCGTACCCTACCAGGCGCACCAGCCGATTCTGGAGTCTATCAAGGGCGCGACGCAGGGCAAAATCCTGGTCGATGTGACGGTCCCGCTCCAGCCTCCGGCGATCCGCACCGTGCATATTCCGGAGGGCAAGGCCGCCGCGCTCGAAGCGCAGGCGCTGCTTGGCCCGGATGTGCGCGTCGTGGCGGCGTTCCAGAACATTAGCCACACGCATCTCAAGGGCCTGGGCGACCCGGTAGACAGCGATGTGTTCATGGCGTCAGATGACGACGAGGCCAAACATGAGGTCGCACGGCTGGTTGCGGCGATCCCTGGTATGCGCGCGATCGACATCGGGCCGTTGGCGAACTCGATTGCCGCCGAAGCGCTGACGCCGGTGATTCTTTATATCAATAAGCGCTACAAGGCTCCCGGCGCGGGGATTCGCATCACCGGCCTGGATGCGTGACGCGCTATGCGGGCCGATTTCGCTCAACTCAGCCTGGCTGCGCTGCCGAACATGCCGCTCGTGCGGCCGGGCGATGATCTGGCCGCGTTGATCGTCGCCAGCCTGCATGAGGCGGAGATCGCGCTCGATGCGCATGATGTGCTGGTGGTCACTTCGAAGCTGGTGTCCAAAGCTGAGGGGCGCTTCTTTGATCTGAACGCCGTGACACCGTCCACTCGCGCCGCCGAGATCGCCGCTCAGACCGGCAAGGACCCGCGTCTCGTCGAGCTGATCCTGCGCGAATCGAGCGCCGTGTCGCGGCTGCGCGCTGATGTGCTGATCGTGCGGCACCGGCTCGGCTTCACCCTGGCAAACGCCGGGATCGATCACTCGAACGTCGGTCCGGATGGCGAAGATTGGGTTCTGCTGCTGCCCGAAGACCCGGATGCGTCGGCGCGGCGGCTGCGGGCGGCGCTGGCCGAGCGAACTGGCGTTGCGCCCGGCATCGTGATCAGCGACTCGCACGGGCGCCCGTTCCGCCTGGGCACGGTCGGCGTTGCGATCGGGCTGGCGGGCATCCCGGCGCTGGCCGATATGCGCGGCGCGCGCGACCTTTTCGGGCGTACGCTGCGGGTGACGGTCACCGGGCTGGCTGACGAGATCGCGGCGGCGGCGGGGCTGCTCAGCGGGCAGGGCGCGGAAAGCCGCCCCGTTGTGCTGGTGCGCGGCCTGACGCTGCCGCCTGTTGAGAGCACGGCGGCGGAGCTGGTTCGCCCGCCGGAACTGGACCTGTATCGTTGAGCATGAGCGGCGAGACGGGCCTATAATGGAGAGTGAACAGACGTTGCTGGCGCTGATCCAGGCGCGGCGCTCGATCCGGCGCACGCTTGACCGCCCGGTGTCGCGTGAAGTGATCGGGCGTCTGCTCGAAGCGGCACGCTGGGCGCCGTCGGCGCATAATCGCCAGCCCTGGCGCTTCGCCGTGATTGAATCAGCGGAGCGGCGCGCACGTCTGGCGGCGGCGATGGGTGAGCGCCTGCGGACAGACCTCGCAGCGGACAGGCTTGCGCCGGACGCCATCGAGCGACAGGTGCAGCGCTCCTACAAGCGCATTTCATCTGCGCCGCTGGTGATCGTCTTTTTCCTGAGTCTGGCGGACATGGACTGCTATCCCGATCCGGCTCGCCAGGAAGCCGAGCGTCTGATGGCGGTGCAGAGCGTGGCGCTGGCTGCCCAGAACATGCTGCTTCAAGCCCACTCCGAGGGGCTGGGCGTGTGCTGGATGTGCGCGCCGCTGTTCTGCCCGGACGTGGTGCGTGCTGAGCTGAGCCTCCCGGAAGACTGGATCGCGCAGGGGCTGTTGACAATAGGGTATCCTGCCGAAGAGCGCCAGAAAAGCCGGGAGCCGTTTGAAACTCGTGTGCGATGGTATTAGACGCTGAGCAGGTCGATCATCAGGTAGTGGCGCTGGCGGGCGGGGTAGGGGGAGCCAAGCTCGCCTGGGGCGCGGCAGCGCTGATCGCGCCGGATAAGCTGGCGATCGTTGGCAACGTCGCAGACGACTTCGAATTGTACGGTCTACACATCTCTCCCGATCTTGATACGCTGCTGTACACGCTGGCAGGCGTCGCCAATCCGGCAACGGGGTGGGGCGTGGACGGCGACACGCGCCAGATGCTCGATATGCTGACGCGCTATGGCGAGGCGCCCTGGTTCGGCCTGGGCGACCGTGACCTGGCGACTCACCTGCTGCGGACGGCCTGGTTGGCGGACGGCGTGACGCTGACTGAAGTTACTTCGCGGCTGGCGCTGGCGCTGGGCGTCGGGTGCCGGCTGCTCCCGGCGACCGACGATCTGCTGCGCACGATGATCGACACGCGCGCGATGGGTACGCTCGGCTTCCAGGAGTATTTTGTGCGGCACCGCTGGCAGCCGGTGGCCGAGCGCGTCTGGTTCCAGCGCGGCGAGGTCTGTCGCGTGACCAGGCAGGTCCGGGAGGCGCTGGAATCCGCTGACCTGATCGTGATCGCGCCGTCAAACCCGGTGCTGTCGATTGGCCCGATTCTGGCAGTCGATGGGATGCGCGATCTTCTGGCAAAACGGCGGGGACCGTGTATAGTCATTAGTCCGTTTGTCGCGGGCCGGGCGGTCAAAGGCCCCGCTGACAAGCTGATGCGCGAGTTGTCGCTCGAAAGCTCCCCACGTGGCGTCGCGCAGTTCTACGCCGGCCTGATCGACGGGCTGGTGATCGATCGAAAAGACGCCGATGCTCCTCAGCCGGGTGACATCCCGGTCCTGGTCACGGACACTCTGATGCTGACTGGGGCGGACAAGATCAGGCTGGCGCAGGAAGCATTGGCCTTCGGAGGCAATCTGAAGAAATGAACGTGTGGGCGATTGTTCCGGTGAAGCCGCTGAATCGAGCGAAAAGCCGGCTGGCCGACGTGCTGCCACCAGAAGACCGGGAGCAGCTTGCTGCCGGGCTGCTGGAGCGAACCGTGCGTCTGCTGGCGCCGATGCCTGAGATTCACGGCGTGCTGGTCATCAGCCGCGATACTAAGGCGCTGTCGCTGGTGCGCGAGCTGGGCGCGCAGACGGTGCAGGAGAGTGGAAACCCTGAGTTGAATACGGCGCTGTACCGGGCCACGAGCGCGCTGCCAGCGTGGGGGGCAGAGGCGGCGCTGGTCGTCCCAGCGGACCTGCCGCTGCTTCAGCCAGAGGACATCTCGGCAGTGGTGGCGCTTGGGCGCTTCCACTATACCGTTGTGCTGGCGCCGGACCGGCGCGAAGAAGGCACCAACCTGTTGTTCGTGCGGCCCCCTGGCCTGATCCCCTATGCGTTTGGCGGGCCAAGTTTCGAGGAGCACCAGCGGCTGGCGCACGAGGCGAACGCCACGCTGCACCTCTATCGTTCCGAGCGTGTCGGTCTCGATCTGGACACGCCGGACGACCTGTTCACATATTACCGCCGGGCTGAGGCGTCCAACGAACCGGTCGTAGCGCACCACCGGCCTGAGGAATCTCTGCTCAGTCGGCAGACGCACCCGGACGCCTAATCCGGCGCGCCCGGCTTGTGAAGGTTCTTCTTACTTAGCTGATCGGAGGATTGTTTGATGGCCGACCGCGTTGCCCTCTATTTGCAGGATGCGCACCCGCTGGCAGATGCGATCGAGTATGTGCAGTACGCCGAAGATCGCGGCTTCGAGGCGGTCTGGCAGGCTGAAAGCCGCCTGGTCCGCGACGCGGTGGTGCCGATGGCTGCCTTTGCCGCCACGACCCGGCGGATTAAAATCGGCTCCGGCGTGATCAACAACTGGACGCGCAATGCGGCGCTCACAGCGGCAACCTTTTTGACGCTCGACGACTTGGCGCCGGACCGGATCATCCTCGGTATTGGCGCGTGGTGGGACCCGCTCGCCAGAAACGTCGGCATCGAGCGGCGTAAGCCACTGCTGGCGATGCGTGAGCATGTAACCGTCGTGCGCGATCTGCTGGCGATGAAGAACGTCACTTTTCACGGCGAGTTCGTCCACGTTGATGGGATCGAGCTGGACATTGTGCATGGCCGCCGCGAGCCGCGCCACGTCCCGATTTACATCGGCGCGACCGGCCCGCAGATGATGGCGCTGACCGGCGAGATCGGGGACGGCGCGCTGCTCAATTACCTGGTATCGCCTGCGTACAATGTCCAGGCCCTTGAGCAGCTTGACAAGGGCGCGCGGCTGTCTGGCCGGACGGTGGATGACATCGACCGCCCGCAGCTCGTGGTCTGCTCGGTTGACTCGGACCGCAAACGGGCGCTCGACGGCGCGCGCAAGCTGGTGACGCAGTATCTCGGCCAGCAGCCGCACATCATGAAGGCCAGCGGCGTCAGCACGGAGCTGCTCGACGAGATTCACCAGGTGCTGACCTGGCCCGCGACTGAGGAGCAGATTGAGCGTGCGATGGAACTGGTTCCTGACGACGTGGTGCAACTGATCACAGCGTCCGGCACGCCCGACGAAGTGCGCGCTAAGGTCCGCGAATACGTCGCCGCTGGATGCACCTGTCCGGTGCTCTACCCGCTGGGGGACGACGTGCGCCTGATGATCGATACCTTCGCTGGCGGCTATTCGGCCTGATGCTGCGCGCGTATACCTATGTCTGAACCT
>JADLHR010000304.1 GCA_020848665.1 Anaerolineae bacterium | reverse complement strand
GCGCGGTCTGCTCGGCGACACGAAGTGAGCCGAGGCGCTGGGTCGCGCTCGTTTCGCTTTTGAGCGGTTTGAACTATACTGCGCAGCGATGAAAGAGACGCGCAGCCATGACTGACACTTCGGTTCCGAACCCGACCCTCCGCCCGATCTTCACGCCACCCCAGGTGATCGCGGATGGCCGCGCTGTGTTGCGCGATCCTGGCGCGGCCTCGCTGCGACGCTATCTGCCGGTCCTGGCCGTGATCGCGGCGCCCTACGCCGCGATGAGCAGCGGGCAGGATCCGCTCAATCCTCTCGATCGCGTCGCGGAATGGAACCAGATGTGCGCCGGGCTGCTGGACGCGGCGGCGCGCGGCTCCGGCAGCGCCGCGCCGATCGCGCTGGTCCGCCTGACGCCGCCGACTTCGCAGCAGCTTGCCGAGGCGCTGAGCCATGACGGGCCGGACGCTTTCCGCGTGGTGCATTTTGTGTGCTACGGCGAGCGCGACATGCTCTATCTCGAAGACGAGAACGGGCACGAGTCGTACGCGGTGGCGGAGCATATCGCCAACCTGTTCAAGCCGAGCGGCGCGCACGTCGTGATTCTCGACGGCTGTTTCAGCGAGCACATGGCAAAGCTGCTGGTGGACGAGGCGGGCGTCCAGGCGGTGATCGGGACGCGGCGCAAGGTGCTGCCTGCCAACGCGCAGACCTTCACTGCGCTGTTCTACGCGGCGCTGGCTGACGGCGCGACCATTCGCCGCGCTTACCGGGGCGCGCTGGCGGCGCTCAAGCAGCAGGAAAACGGGCAGGCGGAGCGTTTCGAGCTGGTCGAGGCCGACGCGCTCGACGCGCTGGACGATCCGGCGGTCCCGCTGCCGCCCGTCGAGGCGCGCGCCGGGTGCCCACTGGTGATCGGCGGCGATCCGCTGCTGATCAACGTCCCGCAACGCGCCGGGTTTATTGGCCGCCGCACCATGCTCAGCGCGCTGGCGCAGGACCCGCCCGGCGAAGACCCGCGCGTGATCGCGCTCGAAGGCGATACCGGCCTGGGCAAGACCTGGCTGGCGGCGGAGGTCGCCGGACGCTTCGCGTGGCGCTATCCGGGTGGCGTGCTGTGGTTCACGGTCATGGCGTGCACATCGGTGCGCGAGATCGCGGGGCAGGTGGCGCAGCTCGCCGGGTTGTCGCCCTACAGCGCGGAAGACGCGGTGATCGAGCGCCTCAAGCGCGAGCCAACGCTGATCGTGCTTGACCAGGTCGATCAACTTGCGGGAGAAAGCGAGCGCGCCGCGCTGCCGGCGCTGATCGGGCGGCTGGCCGCCGAGACGCAGGCGCGCGTGATCCTGACCGCGCCGCAGGCCCGCGATCTGCTTCCGCCGGGCGTGGCGAGCCGGGTGGACCTGGTCGAGCCGTTTCCGCCCAAGATGGCGCGTCTCCTCGCGCTGCGGCTGGCGGTCGAGCGGCACGTCGAGGCGCTCGACGTGGACACTATCGACGAGTTTCTGGAGCGCACGCACCACGCGCCCTGGATGATCGATCACGGCGTCCGGCTGGCCGGGACCGAGGGGCTGAAGGGCGCGCTGGAGGAACTGGCGAACTATAAGCCCGATATGCCGGAGCCTTTGGCGCTCTACCTGCGGCGGCGGATGACCCTGCTGGCGGGCGATCCGGAGAGCGCAGTCGGGCTGCTGATCCGCGCTCAGCATCTGCCGGACGCCTTCGACTCCGATCTGGCGCGGATTCTGCTTGGCGGCGCGCAGCGCGCTCCGGCGCAGATCGACGCGCTGCGGCGCTATCACCTGCTGCTCGAAGAAGACGGCCTGCTGAGCGTGTCGCCGGTTGTGCGCGCTCAGGCGGCAGCGCTCAACCCCTTGAGCGGCGCGAAGGGCGATCAGGTGGACAGCTTCATCATGCGCGCGCTGGTTCAGCGCTGGGCCGATGCGCCGGAGCGTCCGCTTGAGACGCCGCTGAGCCGTCTGGAGCAAACCTGGCTCAACAACACGCGGGCGGTCATCCGCCGCCAGATTCGTGTGGACAGCACGCTGCCGCGCGGGATGGTTGCGCGCCTGCTGGTCATGGCGGCGCCTGCCTACCGGCGCGCCGGGCTGGCGGATGAATTCTGGCGCAGCGCACAGCCGGTGCGCGAGACGCTGGGTGCGGGCAGCGATTACGCCCGCTTGCAGATCGCGATGGGCGAGGCGCTCAGCCTGCTGCCTGGGCGTCGTGAGGAGGCGGGCTACCTGTTGCAGATGACCCAGGCGCTGGCCGGGGTGGATCGCAACGTGCTGGCCGGGGCGAGCCGCGCCTACGGCGATCATCTGATGGCCGCCGGAGAGGTCCAGGCCGCCGAGGAGACGCTCGGCGCGGCGCTGAAGGCGCTGCTGGCGGGTAAGAGCGCCAATGTGCGCGTCGCCGCCGCACTGGCCGAAAGCTGGGCGCGCGCGCTGGTGATGCAAAAGCGCACGCGAACCGCGCTCTCGCGCTATGAGGCGGCGCTGGCGGGCTATCGTCAGGCGGGGATGAGCGCACGTGCGTTCGAAGTCCAGCGCGATCTGAGCGGGGCGCTGCTGCGGCTCGGCGAGGTGGATCGCGCCACGACCGTGCTCAGCGACGCGCTCGCCGACCCGTGCGGGATCGAGCCGCCGCTGCGGGGCCAGATCACATTCCGGCTGGCGCTGGCGCACCTCGTGCGCGCCGCCCGCGCTCATAAGGCTGGACGTGCCGTCGAGCGCGATGCTGCCTGGGCAGCGGCGGAAACAGCTCTGCACGCCGCGCTGCCCGACCTGCTGGCCGGTGGGACGGCTGGCGACTTCGGCAGCGATCTGGCGCAGGTTTATCACGAGTTGGGACGGCTGCTGGCGCGGCGCGGCGAAGTTGCAGAGGCGGCCCGGCACGTCGAGCGCAGCCGGGCGCTGGTCGAGCGCGCCGGAGATGCGCTGGAGATGACAAGTGTGCTGCTGACGCTGGGCAAGTTACGCCTCGCGGCAGACGAGCCGGACGCAGCGCTCGACCTGTTCCGCCGGGCGCTGGCGCTGGCCGGAGAAATGGGTGACGCCAGCCTGGGCGCTGGATCGGCGGATCTGATCGTGCGGGCGCACCAGATCGACGCGCGGCATGTGCTGGCGGGCGACGCGGCAGGACGCGCGGCGGTCCTGGCCCGCCTGGAACAGTCACGCGAGGCGTTGGCGCGCGCGCAGCAGCCCCGCGCGGCGGAGGCGCTGGAGAGCGTATTCCGCGCCGTTACCGCGGGCTGAGCGCGGCGCGGGATTGATGGAAAGTCGGGCGGCGGAAGCCGCTCTTGTGTCCCGAAGGCAAAGCCGGAGCGTGCCATGAGCGGCTGGGAGACCATCGGCTGCGCGAATCATCCGGACCGGCTGGCGTTGGAGCGCTGCGAGGTGTGCGCCAAGCCAGTCTGCGCCTATTGCCTGTACTACACCGCCGATGGGCAGCGGTTGTGTGCGGAACACGCTGCCGAGGCGCGCCTGCGCGGGATCGCGGTCGAGGATCCGGCGTCATACGCTGGACAACTGCTCGGCGCGCAGGCTGGCGCCGCTCAGAAGCGCAAGCGCGACGACGAGAGCGACGGGCTGTATCGTGGCAACTCGACCGACGTGCTAGGACTGATCGCGCTGCTGATCGCGGTGATCGCGCTGGCATCGTGCGGCGGCGGTCTGTACTGCCTGCCGCCGATTGGCTTCGTCCTGTCGCTGCTGGCCGTGATCAACGCCAAGAAGGCCCATGACCCAGCGCGCACGCGGCGCTACGGCCTGATCGGCTTGCTGGTGTCTGCTATCTGGCTGCTGGTGATCGGCGCGTGCATTCTTTTCTTCCTCGCGCCGCTGCGCGCCGAGCGGACGTTATTCTTCCCCACGCTCCAGCCGTATGCTGCGCCGACACCGACGCTGACGCTGACTCCAACCCCGCCGCCTGACAGTCAGGGCGCGCAGGATATTATTCTCTCGTATCCTTCGCCCCCCTGAGACTGGGTTGGGTCGCGGGCGGTTTGGCGGTACACTGTCCCTGATCCACTCTGAACGGATGCCCAGCAGGAGAAAAACTGGTAATGAACCCGGTACGAATTGGCGTGATCGGCGGCTCCGGACTGTACAATATGCCCGAGTTGACCGAGATTGAGGAGCAGCGCGTCACGACTCCGTTCGGCTCGCCCAGCGACGCGGTCACGATTGGAACGCTGGCCGGGCAGCGCGTCGCTTTTTTGCCCCGGCATGGGCGCGGCCACGTGCTCACGCCGTCAGAAGTGCCGTATCGCGCCAACATCTATGCGCTCAAGGCGCTCGGCGTGCAGCAGGTGATCGCCGTCAGCGCCTGCGGATCGCTGCGCGAAGATTTCGCGCCGGGGCATGTCGTCGTGCCGGACCAGTTGTTCGACCGCTCGCGCGACGAGCGCGGGCGCAGCTTCTTCGGCGAAGGGCTGGTGGCGCACGTCTCGGTGGCCGATCCGTTCTGCGGGCCATTGAATGAGGTATTGGCCGACGCCGTGCGTGAAGCGGGTGGGACAGTTCACCCTGGCGGGACGTTCATCACGATCGAGGGGCCGCGCTTCAGCACACGCGCCGAAAGCGCGCTCTATCGGGCGTGGGGGATGGACATTATCGGCATGACGACCTCGCCGGAAGCGTTCCTCGCGCGCGAGGCCGAGATGTGCTACAGCGTCATGGCGCATGTGACCGATTACGACGTGTGGCACGAAGCCGCTGAAGACGTCTCGGTCGATCTCGTAATTCAGACGCTGAACGCCAATGTCCGGCTGGCGCAGCGCGCATTGGTTGGTGTGGTGGAGCAGCTGGCAGGCGGGGTAGACGACTGCGCCTGTTACCACGCGCTCGAAACCGCGCTGATTACCGATCCGCGCCGCGTGCCCAAAGCGACGCGCAAGCGGCTGGACCTGATCGTCGGCAAGTATCTCGACCGTCGCTAGCCCGACTGCCTTCTCCACCCTATGAACGCCTCGACCGTTACCGAGCCGATCTCCCGCGATCTGGACGACGACCTGGAGCAGGAGCGTCTCCAGGCCGCCGAGCGTTGGCTGCTGGCGCTGGCGGGCCTGTTTATTCTGCTGAACCAGGTTACGTTGATCGTCGCGCGCGACCGGGGTTGGACGACGCTCTGGCCGGTCGGGGTGTGGGCGGTGTGCGCCGTGTTTGGATACAGCGCCCTGGAGCGCCGCCTGCCGCGCCGCGATCCGCTGCTGTTTCCGCTGGCGATGTTCCTGACCGGTTGGGGGCTGAACCTGATCTCGCGGCTGGTGCCGGGCTATATGGACCGGCAGACGCTCTGGCTGGTGATTGGGCTGGCGGCCATGCTGGCGCTGACCACTGCGCCGGGCGATCTGCGCTGGCTGCGTCGCTATCGCTACACCTGGCTGATCGGCGGGCTGGCGCTGCTGGGCATCACGATTGTGCTCGGCCAGAACCCGTCCGGTGAGGGGCCGCGCCTTTGGCTGGGCTTTGGGGCGCTGTATTACCAGCCGAGCGAGCTGCTGAAAATCCTGCTGGTGGTCTTTTTGGCGAGCTACTTTGCTGACCACGCGCCGTATATGCGCCACGACTCGCGCCGGGTGCTGCGCTGGCCGGCGCCTGCCCCGGCGTTTCTGGGGCCGGTTCTGCTGATGTGGGGCGTCTGCGTCGTGGTGCTGGTCTGGCAGCGCGACCTGGGCACGGCGACGCTGTTCTTCGTCGTGTTCATGATTATGCTCTATCTGGCGAGCGGGCAGGGGGCGCTACTGCTTGGCGGCGCGGCGCTGCTCGGCGTGGCGATGCTGGCCGCGATGCAGTTTTTCGACGTGGTGGCGCTGCGCGTGCGCGTCTGGCTGAACCCCTGGCCCACTGCTGACTCGGATGCGTACCAGATCGTGCAGAGCCTGCTGGCGGTGGCGTCCGGCGGCCTGTTCGGCCAGGGGATTGGGCAAGGCCAGCCGACGATCATCCCGGTAGTGCATTCCGATTTCGCGTTCGCCGCGATTGGCGAGGAATGGGGGATGGTGGGGATGCTGGCCGTCACGGCGGCTCTGGCGCTGATCGCGGTGCGCGGGATGCGGATCGCGGTCCAGGCGCACCAGCCGTTCGACCGCCTGCTGGCGGCGGGCCTGAGCGTGATGGTCGCGGTCCAGGCGCTGCTGATCATGGGCGGGGTGCTGAAGCTGGTCCCGCTGACCGGGATCACGCTGCCGTTCGTGAGCTATGGCGGCAGCTCGCTGCTGACGATGTTCGTGATGACCGGGCTGCTGCTGGTGCTCAGCAACCGCAAGCGAGAGGCGGTATGACGGCCGAGCTGAACCGGGTGACGCGCGCGCTGCTGCTGGCGTTCGCGCTGGTGGCGCTCAGCGTCGGCTACTGGGTTGTGGTCGAGGCGGACAGTCTGAAACAGCGCGAGGACAACGCGCGCAATGTGATCGCAGAGCAGCACATCATGCGCGGCACGATCTACGACCGGGATGGCGAGACGCTGGCGACGACCCGCACGCTGGACTCGGGCCTGGCGCAGCGCCTTTATCCGCATCCTGAAGTCGCCAGCGCGACCGGCTACTACAGCTTCAAGTATGGCGCTTCGGGCATCGAGGAAGCGTACGACCGTGTGCTGCGCGGCGACGACGGCACGACCTGGAAGACGCTGATCAACGAGACGCTGCACCGCCCGCAGGAAGGCGGCGATGTGCGCAGCACAATCGACCTTGATGTGCAGCAGGCGATCGCCGAGGCGATGGGCGCGCGCAGCGGGGCAGCGGTCGTTGCGCACGTACCGTCTGGTCGCGTGCTGGGCATGGTCAGTCGGCCGGGCTACGATCCTAACACGCTCAACGCCGACTGGCAGAGCCTGACGGTTGACGCGACCACCTCGCCGCTGCTCAACCGCGTGACTAGCGGCCTGTACCAGCCAGGCGGGGCGCTTCAGACTGTGCTGCTGGCGGCGATCCTCGGCTCCTATTCCAACCTGGACGAAAACGCGGGGTTCGTCCTGAATACCAGCTCGGCGCAGGCCAGTGAGCCGGTGCGCGTCAACGGCCTGACGCTGACCTGTTTGCCGGGTACGCCCGACGAGCCGCTGACGCTGGCCGAAGCATACGCCTATGGCTGCCCCGGCCCGTTTGTCGCGGCGCTGAACGAACGGGTGTCGCCCGGCCAGTTGTGGGAGCGCTTTGACGTGCTGGGGCTGCTGCGTGCGCCGGAGCTGGCGCGTTTTCGCACCGTTCCTGCTCCGTCGATTGAGCCGCTGGGTCCCGACACGTCACCGGACGCATACCTGGCGGCAGCGACCGGCCAGGGTGCGCTGACTGTCACGCCGCTGCATATGCTTCAGGTGGTCGCCGCCGTTGCTAACCAGGGGAACGGGATTCCGCTGCATATTGTGGACGCAGTGCGCGCAGCGGGCGAAGATGACTGGGAGCCAGTCGGAATCCCGCTCTATAACCCGGCGATCCTGCGTGCAGACGTGGCCGAGGTTGTACGGCTGACGATGCTCCAGGCGGCAGCGCAAAGCCCGGCTGTGCGCGCTGCGCAGCGTGGCGACCTGGTGCTCTACGGCCACGCCGGGGTTGCCTACGCCGGGCCGGACGCCACGCCGTATAGCTGGTTCCTGGGTTTTGTGGACCAGACGCAGGGCGACGAAATGACCGCGATCGCGGCAGTCGTCGTGCTGGAAGGCGAAGCTGACCCGGCTATCGCGGCGTCAGTCGCGGGGGATGCGTTTGCGGCGGCGACCGGCGGCAGCTAAGGGCAGCTAAAAGCGGCGAGGCACAGATAGAAGCAGCCAGGAGCAGTTCTTTGCTGCTCCTGACTGCTCCTGACTGCTCTTCGCTGTTCTACTGCGCTACGTGCGCTTCGGCGTACTGGCGCAAGGCCCGCAGACGATCGGCGGTAGCGGGCTGCGCGCTGGCATCGAGATCGTCGGCGATGGCGTCCATTAGCTCCAGCAGCTCGCCGCCGAACTGCGCGCCTTCGGTCGCGATCAGCTCCTGCGCGGCTTTATCGGTCTCGGCAGACATCACCTTGTTGATGAAGCTGATCTGCGGCGGGGCGCTCTCGCGCAGGATGCTCAGCACGCGCCCCAGCACCAGCTTGAGGCGCGCGCTCATTTCCAGATTGTTCTGCTGCTCAGCGGCCTGGATATTGGCCTGAAGCACCGCCAGGAACGTGTCGTCAATCTCGTCCAGGCGCGGGCGGATGGCAGCGTCAAGGTCCTCGCTATTCAGAATCACGCGCAGCGTATCGGCGGCGCGCTGAAGCACGGCCTGGGTCTGCTGGTCAAGCAGCGCGGTCAGGTTCAGCAGCCGATCGCGCAGGTCTGCCAGCCGGTCGTGCTCTGCGCCGGTCGCCGCGTCGATGCGCTCGGTCAGCGCCTGGAAGAAGCCATAATCAAACACCGGGCGCATCACGCCGACCAGCGCCTGAATGTGCTGCTCGTCCCCGGCGTGGCGCAGCACCAGCTCCATGAACTGCTCGCGCGTCATGTTCTCGCCCAGAGCTTCCAGCTCGGACGAAATGTCCTGGATGACCTTCTCCTGAGCCTCGGCGGCGGCGATCGCTTCGCGCCCGGCCGCCGTGTTCTCGACCAGGAAGTTGTAGAGCGCGAGCAGGCCCTGCGCCATGTCTTCGTGGCCTGTCTGCGCGGCGTTTTCGGCGGTGATCAGCAGCAACTGGAAGAACTGCGCGTCGATATGCGCATCCTGCTCCTGGACCAGGCCCGGCCACTGGTCCGGATTCGCCTGAAGGAACATCTCCATCACACGCAGCTTTTCGCGCTGCGCCTCGCGCATTTCGGCGGTGATGCCGTCCGCGTCGAGAATAGTGTCGATCATGCCCGGAACGGTCAGCGCTTGGCGCGGCTGGAGCAGGTAGGCGCGGCGCTTTTCGGGCGGAATCTGCTCGGTCAGGCGGCGCATCAGATCGCCGGTGACGCGCTCGCGCTCCTGCTGCGAGATGTTCAGCTCCATCGGCACGTAGACAATTAGCAGCTCTTTATTCGGGTCATGATAGACCAGCGGCGTGCCGATCGCGACCGGGTTGCCGCAGTTCGGGCAGACAAGCGTGTTGATCTGTCCGGACAGAAAACGCTGCTTGGCTTGCGGGTCCTGCCCGACATCGATGATCTGCTCGATGATGCCGGAGAAAGTAGTCCGGCAGCGCGGACAGGTGATTTGCGTGCGTACCACTTGCGACATGCCGATGTCTCCTCAGCGCTGGTCCGCAGCGCCCTGTACACGTAGATGATGCCAGACGCCTGGCCGCGCGCCTGATCGACCGGACGAAGTGTACCGCAGCCCGCGCTCGCGGTCGAATGGGCCGCGCAGAGGGCAAGCGCGCTCAGCCGCCGGTCTGGCGCGGCAAAATGAAGTGAAAGGTTGCGCCGCCGTCGGGATTATTGGTCGCCCAGATACGGCCGTTGTGCGCGGTGATTACCGCGTGGGCAAGATACAACCCCAGCCCGGTCCCCTGCGTGTTATTCGTCAGCGCGTTATCGACGCGGTGGAATCGCTCGAAAATGTGCTTGAGCTGGTCCGGTGGCAGGCCCATGCCCTGATCGCTGATGGCGATATGCACCGACTGCGGATCGTACGTGCCGCGCACCGTGATCTGCCCGCCTTTGGGCGAATACTTAATCGCGTTGCTGAGCAGGTTGTCGATCACCTGGCGCAGACGGGCATGATCGCCGGTGATGATCGGGAAACCCTCCTGGAACGATGCGCTCAGGCTGTGCCTGGTGGTCTGCGTCTGGAAGCGCTCGATGGATTGCCCGATCAGCGCTGCGAGGTTCACGTCGTCAAGCGTCAGGCGCATCCCTTCGGCCTGGAGCTTGGAGGCGGCCAGCAGGTTTTCGATCAGCTCGCCCAGCCGGTCGGCTTCTTCCTCGATCACGCGCAGCCCGTTGAGCGTCGTCGCGCGATCCCAATCCGCGTCTTCGCGGGACAGCGTGTCGGCGTAGCCCTTGATCAGCGCGACCGGTGTTTTCAGCTCGTGCGAGATGACCGAGATGAAGGTCGATTTGAGCTGCTCGGCCTCGCGGAAATGGGTGATGTCGCGCACGTTGGCGATCACGTTCTGCAGCCCGCCGTTGGCCCGGCGCAGCGGCGCGTAGGTAACGCCGACGCTGATCGTCGTGCCGTCGACACGCTCCAGATCGCCCTCGACATATAGCGTTTCGGGGGAGTCGGCGTCCGGCTCACCCGGCCATCCGTGCTCAATCGCCTCGCGCAGGCTCGGTCCCAGCGTGCGCCGCTTCCAGCGAATGACGATATCATGCGCGCGACCCTGCGCCTGCTCGGCGGGCAGCCCGGTCATCCAGCTCAGGGCGCGGTTCCACCGCTCTACGGCCAGGTTGGCGTCGAGGATCATCACGCCGTCGGCGCTGTGATCGAGGATCGCGGCCAGACGCTGCCGCTCCTGGTTAGAGGACTCGTACAGGCGCGCGTTGTGCACCGCGATCGCGGCCTGGTCGGCGAAGCTTTGCAGCAGGCGATAGTCGTTCTCGGTCGGCGCCCCGGCATAAGCGCGAAAAACGAACAGGATGCCGAGCATGTCGCCGGCCATGACCATCGGCAGCGCGACGATCTGGCTCAGGTTGAAGTCCAGCCCATGCGCTGCTTTGCGCATCCGGCTGTAGGTCGCATTCATGTCGATTGTGGTGGACGACTCATTATCCAGATCGCGCAGAATGGCGTCAAAGGTACGCGCGTCGTCTGCCGCGAGGCCGATCACGGCCCGCACGCGGAAGGCATCGCTCTCGCGCAGCGCGATCAGCGCCACCTCACCGGACAGCATCGACGCGGCAGCCTGGAGAATCATACGCAGCACTTCGGCCAGGTCAAGCTGCGAAGTGAGCGCGCGGCTGATGTTCAGCAGGTAGTCGCGCTGGCGAACGCGGTAATCAGGCAGCAGAAACATAGTGACCTGATTGTACACGCGGGCGGGGTATGGTGTCAGCGGGTGCGACGATTTATTGCGAAGTTCTAGCGCATTTCTTGCGGAGTTCTTACG
>JADLHR010000303.1 GCA_020848665.1 Anaerolineae bacterium | reverse complement strand
TCCTCGTCGCGCGTGTAAGCGTCGCCCTCGGCGTCGGGCCAGGGATACGGCGCGCGGTTGTACGGGTCGTCTTGCAGATTGCCGCCGCTGTCCGGCTGGCTGGGCGCGTCGAGCGCGATCTCATCGCCATAATACACGGTCGGCGCGCCGGGCAGCGTGAACTGGAGCAGCGCCGCCAGCTTCAGCCGTGCCGGATCGCCGCCTACCACGAAGAACGCGCGCGAGGTGTCGTGGCTGCCGAGCAGGTTCATCATGGCGTGGTACGCCTGCGGGGGATAGTCCTCTGCAATCGACGCGATCAGCGCGTCCAGATCGCCCGGTCCCAGCGGGCGGATCGTGTTGTCGCCGTTGGCGTCGTTATCGGTGAAGATTGCGTCGCGGGCGAAGCCGAGGATGCCGCGCCGCAGCCGGTAGTTCATGACGGCGTCCCACTCCGCGCCACCCAGCCAGCGCGAGGCATCCTGCCATTCCTCGCCGATGATCACCGCTTCCGGATTAATCTCGCGCACGGCCTCGCGGAACTGCTCCCAATAGTCGTTGGCCGGACCGCCGGGGTCGATGTCGCCGCCCACATCCAGCCGCCAGCCGCCGATTCCGGCCTCGCCCCAGGTGCGGGCCACGCTGCCGTCGCCCGCGAAGAAGTAGGTGCGGACCTCGGCGTTGGCGTTGTCAAGCTTGGGGATCGAGTCGAACCCGGCCCACGAGACGTAAAACGACTCGTCGCCAGCGCACAGCGCGGGCTGCGGCCCCTGCGGCTCAGCGAAGAAGAACCAGTCGCGCCACTCGGAGTCTTCGCTCTCGCACGCGCCCACAAGCGCCGGGAAGCGATTGTAGCGGTCGAAGAAGGCGCTGTCGCTCGACATGTGGTTGAACACGCCGTCAAGGATCAGCTTCATGCCGCGCGCATCCGCCTCGGCGATCAGCGTGTCAAAATCGGCCCGCGTGCCGAGCAGCGGGTCGATCGCCAGATAGTCGGCGGTGTCGTAGCGATGGTTCGAGCGCGCCGCGAAAATCGGGTTGAGGTAGAGCGCGGTCACACCCAGCTCGGCGAGATAGTCCAGCTTCCCGGTAATTCCGGCCAGGTCGCCGCCAAAGAAGTCCGACCCCCAGATTTCGCTGAACTCGCCCGGCTGGCGCGGGTCCACCGGCGGCTCGTTCCATGTCTCATGGAAGATCAGCGGCAGCGCGCCGTAAAACGTATCGGAGCCATCGAACGGGTCGTTGGCCGGGTCCCCGTTGCGGAAGCGGTCCGGGAAAATCTGGTAAAAGACCGCGTTGCGCATCCATTCCGGCGTGGTGAACGCCGGGTCGTAGACCGTAATCTGGTAGCTGAGGTCGGGGCTTTGCGTGTACGCCGCGCCCGGACCGCCCTCGTTCTCCGCCAGGTACGGCCCGTCTCCATCGAGGCGCTGATCATCCTCGTAATAGAGCGTCTGCCCGCTGCGCGTGACGATAAAGCGATACCAGAGGATTGTCGGCGCGTCACCGGCCTCGATCACCGCTTCCCACAGGTCATAGCCATCGGGCGTGGTCGCGGCGACTGTCATCGGGATCAGGTCCTGCCGGTCACGCAGAGTGTTGAAGACGCGCACAGTCGCGCCGTCCAGATTACCGGTCGCGGCGCGCAGCCGCAGCGTGATCGCGCTGCCGAACGGCGCCGCGCCGCCCGGTGTGCGGTAGAGGTCGTTGCGGCTGTCGTGATACAACGCCTCGGCGTCGATGCCGTCCTGCGCGCGGGCGCTCAGCACGCCCAGGGGCAGCAATGCGGCAATCAGCATAATCAAAAGAACGACGTGTAACCCGTTACGTTTCACGGCCAGGGCCATCCTTTCCAACTCTCTCGAAATTCTCCCCTGCTCTCTCAAGAACGCTGCCGCCTCAGTCCGTCTGACCGGGGCGGCAGCCGATTCGACTTGATGCCCAACGGGTTCCGCCAGCGCGTCAGCCCTTGACCGCGCCTGCGGTCAGCCCGCCAACGATGTAGTCCTGCATGATCAGGTACAGCACCACAATCGGCAGCGCGCCGATCAGCGCGCCCGCCGCGAACACGCCCCACTGCTGCGAGAACTGCTCGCCAAGAAACAGATTCAGGCCGACGGCGAGCGTCTGCTGCTGGGTGTTCTTCAGCAGCGTCAGCGCAATAATCACGTCGTTGTAGGTGCTGATAAACGTCAGGATGCCGACTACGGCCAGGATCGGACGCACCAGCGGGAACAGAATCTGCCAGAAGATGCGCCAGTCCGACGCGCCGTCGATCATCGCGGACTCGTCCAGGTCACGCGGGACCGAGTCGAAAAAGCCTTTCATCAGCCAGGTGTTGATCCCCAGCGCGCCGCCCAGGTAAACCAGAATCAGGCCGCCGTGCGAGTTCAGCCCCAGCGAGGGGATATAGTTCCCGATCTCCTGGATCAGCAGGAAGGTCGCCACGATTGTCAGCGAGTTCGGGAAGACCTGGATCAGGAACACAGTCAGCAGCGTGGCGTCGCGCCCCCGGAAGCGGAAGCGCGAGAAGGCATACGCGGCAAACGTGCTTACCAGGACCGACAGCACCATCGTGATCGTCGAGACTTTGATCGAGTTCCACAGCCAGCGCGTGAAGGGGTGAATGTCGCTGTTAAGCAGCGTCTTGTAGTTGTCGAGCGTCGCGCCGCGCGGGATCAGGCCGAGGTTCACCAGGCTGTTGCGCGGATCGAGTGACGCCGATGCAATCCAGATAATCGGAAACAGCGCATAAAACAGCGCGAGCAGCAGCAGAACGAGCCGTCCAGCCAGTTGGCGGCTTCGCTGCCGCTGCCGCTGGTGCTGAAGCTGCGTCTGAGACATACGTGGGGCAGAGGCGGCTGCGCTAGACATTTTTCGAAGTCTCCTCCCACGATCGCGTGAAGCGGTAGTTGAAGATCGTGATGGCCGCCACCAGCAGGAAGATCACGAGCGTAATCGCCGAGGCGAAGGCGTAGTTCGTCCCGCCGCCAGAGCCGAACGCCTGCTCGTAGGTGTATGTGATCAGGATGTCGGTGTGCCCGGCGGGTACGGAGCTGTTCGCAATCGGCGGGCCGCCCTGGTTGAACAACTCGATCACAGTGAAATTGTTGAAATTGTACGCGAACGAGGCGATCAGCAGCGGGCCGACCGCCACCAGCAGCAGCGGCAGCGTCAGGTTGCGGAACCGCTGCCACGAATTCGCGCCGTCCACTTCTGCGGCTTCGTACATGTCCTGCGGGATCGATTGAAGCGCGCCGGTGCAGATCAGCATCATATACGGGAAGCCGAGCCAGAGCTGGATCAGCAGGATACCGGCTTTGGCCCACATCGGATCAGAATACCAGCCCGGCGCATTGCCCTCGCCAAGAATACGCTCCAGGAAGTCGTTGATCAGCCCCAGGCGTGGGTTTAGCAGCCCGCGCCAGACCAGCGTGCTGATGAACGACGGGATGGCATACGGGATCAGAATGAGCGAGCGCCAGACTTTGCGCCCCGGAATGAGCTTGTCGTTGAGCAGCAGAGCAAACGACAGCCCCAGCGAAAAGGTCGTCACGACCGCCAGGAACGCGTGCGCGATCGTCCACAGGAAAATCCGCACAAACGGGCCGCGCAGGCGCTGGTCGGTAAACAGCCGCTTAAAATGATCGAACCCGATGATCTTGTAATAACCGGGCGAGAGCGTCGTGGGCAGGTCTTCGATCACGTCGGCGCTGACCGAGTTCCTGACGAGCGTGAACGTACCGTTGATCGCGCGATAGAGCGCGCCTGTGTCCTGATCGACAAACGTGTTCTGCTTTTCGTCGTAGACATAGCGCGAACGGAAGCGCCCCGCCCGCGAGGCGGAGAAGGGATCGATGTAGAACGGGTCGTCCGCTTCGCCAAAAGTCAGCGTCGGCAGCGTCTGCGTCAGCGCGGTGCGCTCGCGGTTCGACAGGATGCGATAACCGCCTATCGTCTGCGGCTGGCCCTTGATGTTCACCCGGCCATCCGGCCACGCCAGGATCGTATCGCGCCCTGCGACGGCATACAGGATATACCCGTCGTCTTCCGCCGGGCGGAACAGATACGCCTCGTACTCGT
>JADLHR010000302.1 GCA_020848665.1 Anaerolineae bacterium | reverse complement strand
CCGGAGCAGATCGACGAGGCGCGGATCATCGAGCAGTGGCTGCGCGATCGGCGCGGTGGGAGCAAGGTCAGGCTGACCGTGCCGCAGCGCGGCAACAAGCGCGAGCTGGTCCGGCTGGCGGCGCAGACCGCCGTTGAGAAGCTGGGGATTCTGCGTTCGCAGTGGGCCAGCGACACGGTCAAGCAGGAGACCGCGCTGCGCGAGCTGCAACAGGCGCTCAGCCTGCCCGCGCCGCCAAACCGGATCGAGTGTTACGATATCAGCACCACACAGGGCACGGCGATCGTCGCCAGCCGGGTCGTGTTTGCGCAGGGCGTCCCGCGCAAGAGCGAGTACCGGCGCTTTAACATCCAGACGGTGGCGCACGAAGGCTCCGATGATTACCAGTCGATGCGCGAGGCGCTGACGCGCCGCTTTCGGCGCTGGCAGGATACGCAGGAGCAGCCAGCGGTCAGCGCGCCGGGCAAGAAGGATCAGACTGAGACCTGGCGCTTGCTGCCCGATCTGCTGATCGTGGACGGCGGCAAGGGCCAGCTTAGCGTCGCGGTCGAGGTCTTGCAGGCGGCGGGGCTGTTCGGTCGCGTGCCAGTCTGCGGGTTGGCGAAGCAGTTCGAGGAAATCTATCTGCCGGAGCGCGAGAAGCCGGTGATCCTGCCGCGCCGCAGCGAAGGCTTGTTCCTGATCCAGCGCGTACGCGACGAAGCGCACCGTTTCGCGATCACCAGCCACCGCGCGCGCCGCCGCAAGACCGGCCTCGCCAGCCAGTTAGAGAACGTGCCGGGAATCGGCCCGGCCCGGCGCAAGGCGCTGTTGAGGGCGTTCGACAAGGATATCGAGGCGATCCGCGCCGCCAGCGTCGAGCAGTTGACGGCGGTGCCGGGCATCACGCGCGACATCGCAGAGAATATCAAGGCCGCGCTGGGTGGGTGAGGGCGGCGAAAAGCAGCTAAAGACAGTATCGAGGATGAAGAAGCAGAAAGTCACCTCAGGCGAGCGCGAAGTCAGCGCGATCAACTGGCGGCTGCTGACCGTGCTGGCAGCGGTGGCCGTTCCGCTGCTGGTGGGCGGCTATTGGGCGCTGGATACATACCTGCTGAAGCCGGAGATGCAGTACATCATCGAGCCGTATTCGTCACCGACGCCCGGCGCACCGGCAGCGTTGCCGCCGACCTTCACCGCGCTCGCGCCGGCGGCTCCGCCGACGCCTTTGCAGGTAGCCGAGGCACCGCGCGCCGGCAGCGCGCCGATCAGCCCGTTGAACGCGCCCGCGCTCCAGCCGCTGACGATGCTCAACGGCCTGAGCAGCCCGGTCGGCGCGGTGGCGTACAGTGCCGATGGGCGCTGGCTGGCCGCCGGTGGACTCGACGGCGGCGTGCGGGTCTGGGACACGCTGAGCGGGTCGGAGCATGTCCGCTTCCAGAGCGCCAGCAACCGGGTAGACAGCCTCACCTTCCGGACGGATGGCGTGCTGCTGGCCGTTGCGGGGCAGGATAACATCGTGCGGCTGTTCGACGTGGCGACCGGCAGCGAGCTGTCTCCGCTGCTGGGGCCATCGGGCGCGGTTACGGCGGTCGCGTTCAGCCCGCGTGGGAGCGTGCTGGCCGCTGCCAGCGACGACGGCAACGTCTACCTGTGGGACACCAGCCGCAACGAGCGGATCGGGACGCTGGCGGGGCACACTTCGTATGTCACGGATGTCGCGTTCAGCGGGGATGGCTCGATGCTGGCTTCGGCCAGCGAAGATGACACTGTCCGGTTGTGGAAGGTGCCTGCCGGGACGGTGCTGGCTGTGCTGGAACATCCGGCCAACGCCAGCGCAATCGTGTTCCAGCCGGGCGGCGCGCAGCTTGCCAGCGCGGCCGGCAGCGTGATCCGGCTGTGGGACGTGGGTGCGCGGACGGTCAGCGCACAGCTTACCGCGCATAGCGGCAGCGTCACCGACCTGGCTTACAGCCCTGACGGGCAGGTGCTGGCCTCGGCGGGCGCGGACCTGGACGACGACACGGTGCGGCTGTGGGATGCGGGCGCGGGCCGGGAGCTGATCGCGCTGCGGCCATCCGACCGGGTCAACGCGCTGGCGTTCAGCCCCGATGGGCGGACGCTGGCGGCGGGCAGCGCGGCTTATGTCGGGCTGTGGGGCGTGCTCGGCGAAGGGGGCGCGGCAGCGGCGTTTCCCGGACCGACCGCGGCGCCAACGCTGACTCTCGCGCCCGGTCAGGAGCCGCTCGACCCTGGTTACGCGCAGAGTGGCGCCGAGGCTGAAGCGGCGGCTCCGGCGGCGGACCAGGGCTGCGTCCTGACGGCGCGCTACGAGGATATCAACCTGCGCGCGGGGCCGGACGCGAGCTACGAGCGCGTGGGCACGCTGGCGCAGGGTGCGACCGATACCGCCGAAGGCTGGGCAACCGGGCCGGATGGCTACACCTGGTGGCGCTTAAGCGGAGCGGGCGCCTGGGTCCGCGCGGACCTGGTAACGTTTCCGGATGTGTGCTTTACGCTGCCGCCGATACGGAGCAATTAGTGGTTGGCGCAGTTAAAGGCTAACTGCCTGGGCTTTATTCCACGCACCGACAAGGAGCACGGCATGACCACAGTCCGATGGGGGATTCTCAGCACGGCGCGCCATTTCGAGAAGGTTATGCTGCCGGCTTTCCGCCAGGCGCGCGATACCGAGCTGGCCGCCGTCGCCAGCCGCGACGGAGCACGCGCCACGCTCTTCGCTCGCCAGCACCACATCCCGACCGCGCACGCCAGCTACGAGGCGCTGCTCGACGACCCAACGATTGACGCGGTCTACATTCCGCTGCCCAATAACCTGCACAAGGAATGGGCGATCAAGGCGGCGCAGGCAGGTAAGCACGTGCTGTGCGAAAAGCCGATTGCGCTCGACGCTGCCGAAGCTGAGGAGATGGTCGCGGCGTTTGACCAGGCGGGGCGCGTGCTGGCGGAGACCTTCCAGTGGCGGCACCATCCGCAAGCCTACGCAGTTCGCGAGCTGATCGAAGACGGCACGATTGGCGACGTGCGGCTGATCGACGCGGGCTTCAGCTTCCTGATCGCGCGCGAGGATGACATCCGCCTCGACCCGGCGCTGGGCGGCGGCTCGCTGTACGACGTAGGGTGCTACCCGGTGTCGCTGGCGCGCTTCATGCTGCAGGCCGAGCCGCTGACCGTCACCGCCCAGGCGCACTGGACCGCGCGCGGCGTCGATGACCGGATGGTGGCGACGCTGGAGTTCCCGAACGGCGTGCTGGCGCTGATCAACTGTGGGTTCAGCCTGCCGCTGCGCCGCTATTACGAAGTTGTCGGGCCGGTCGGCTCGCTGTACGTTAACCGCGCCTACAACCCGGTCGGCGACCGCGCCAGCGAGATCGTGCGGTATGGCGACGACCGTATGATGATCGAGACGGTGCGGCTCGACCCGGCCAACTCGTACACGTTGATGATTGAGGACTTCAACCGCGCCGCAACCGGCGAGGCCGCGCCACGCTTCGCCGCAGAGGACGCAGTGAAGAATATGCGGGTGATCGACGCGCTGTACCGCTCGGCGCGCGAGGGCGGGACGGTCGAGGTGGCGAGGTAGGGGGGTATGAGCTTCAAGACGTTCAATTTGGCAGTGCCGCTCTTGTCCCCCTCCCTAAATCCCTCCCCCACAAGGAGGGCGGGACTTGAACAACACTGCATTTCCCCCTTCCCTCATTTTGGGGGTAAGGGGCCAGGGGATGGGGGGATTTCAATCTGAGCACGCCGTCACCCTCACCCATACCCGGCCAGTCCGATCCGCTGGCGGACAAGCGCGTCGTCGTGCTCGGCATGGCGCGGCAGGGCAAGGCGCTGGCGCGCTGGCTGCCAACCGTCGGCGCGCGCGTGACGGTGTCCGACAGCCGCAGCGCGGAGGCGTT
>JADLHR010000301.1 GCA_020848665.1 Anaerolineae bacterium | reverse complement strand
GGATCGGCCCCAGTATTGGGCCGGAGCGTTACCAGGTTGGCGAGGAGGTTGTGGGCGCCGTGCGCTCGGCGTTTGGCACGGTCGAGGGGTTAATCCGCCGCGCGACGGATGGCAGCGCCTATCTCGATCTGTGGGCGGCGAACCGGCTGGCGCTGGAGCGCGCCGGCGTTGGCCTGATTGAGATTGCCGGGATCTGCACCGCAACGCGCACCGACGAGTTCTATTCGCACCGGGCGGAGCGGGGTCGCACCGGGCGGTTTGGCGCGGTCATCGCGCTGGCGGGCTGAGTGGCGCAGATGGAGTCTCGTGAGCGCGCGCTGGCCGGGCGGCTGACCGGGGTGCGGGCGGAGATTGCGCGGGCGTGTGAGCGCGCCGGACGCGCGCCCGACACGGTGACGCTGGTCGCCGTGAGTAAGACGCACCCGCCGGAGGTGATCCTCGAAGCGATCGAGGCGGGGCTGCGCGACTTTGGCGAGAACCGGCCGGAAGAAGCCGCGCCGAAGATCGACGCGGTCGCGGCGCTGACTCCGGCGCAATTACGCTGGCACATGATCGGCCATGTGCAGAGCCGCAAGGCGCGCCTGGTTACGCACGACTATGCGCTGCTGCACTCGCTCGACAGCGTCCGGCTCGCCCGGCGGCTGGACACGTACCTGAGTGTCCAGGGGCGCGCGCTTGACGTGCTGCTTCAGGTGAACATGTCCGGCGAAGCAACGAAAGAGGGCTGGGATGCGTACCAGTGGGATGAACGATCGGCGCTGCGCGCCGCCCTCTGGCGCGATGTCGAGGCGGTGCTGGCGCTGCCTGGCCTGCGCGTGCGGGGCCTGATGACGATGGCGCCGCTGGTCGAGCATCCCGAAGCAGCGCGGCCCATATTCACGGCGCTGCGCACGCTGCGCGATGCGCTGCGCGAAAGTTTTCCGCGCGCTGGCTGGGACGAGTTGAGCATGGGCATGACCGACGATTACCCTGTCGCCATCGAGGAAGGCGCGACGCTGGTGCGCATCGGGCGTGCGATCTTTGGCGCGCGACAGGTTCGCTGATGGCAACTGCTGGTGAGAACTGCACGCCTGAGGAGATAACCCCGTGGAGATAGGCGCCCTGTTTGGCCTGATCATCTATCTGTATTCGTTCGTGATTCTGGCGCGGGTGCTGATGAGCTGGGTGCAGGTCGATCCCAACAGCCCGCTCGCTCGTGCGCTGATTGATTTCACCGAGCCGGTGCTCGCGCCGATTCGCAATCTGCTTCCGCCCACGGCCGGGCTGGATTTCAGCCCGATTATCGCAATCGTGCTTTTGCAGGTGATTGGCAAGATGATCGAAATGTTTTTTGCGTAGTCGCGCTGCGCCGGCGAGCTAACGCCAGAAAGGGTTGGGGCCATGCCGCGTAAGTTCAATATCACGGACGCACAACACGGAGCGGCGTTCGCCGTCCGCGTCGAGTCGCAGGCGGACCGCGTCGAAATCGTTGGCCTGCTGGACGACGGCTCAGTGGTCGTGCGCCTGACGGAAGCGCCCGAAGATGGCCGCGCCGACGAGCAGTTGATCGCGGTCGTGGCCGATTTGCTGGACATCGAGCCGGATCGCGTCGAGATCGTCGCGGGATACGGGCGACCGAGCAAAATCGTCAGCGTGCGCGGCGTCTCAACCGACTGGGTCGAGGCGCGGCTCAAAGCGTTGTTCTAGCGGCGGCGCAGTCGCGGGCGGCGGTGATGACAGGCAGCAGACGAAGGAATGACAGGTCGTGTGGCAGCCGGTTCCATGCAGCGGCGGCGATTCTGGCCGGGCTGGCGCTAGTAACGAGCCTGTCCGCCTGCCGTGCCGAGACGGAGAACGAAACCCGCGCCTTGCCGACCCGGACGCTCGCTCCGCCGACGCCGACGCCGGCCGTTCCAGCGGACCCCGCGACGCCCACGCCGACCGATCTGCCCGGCCCGTCGAGTTTTGTCGTAGCGACAGCCCCAGCGAACATGCCAGGCTTGCCTGGCGATTTGAGCGTCGCATTGCAGCGAGCAGTTGAGGACCTGGTCGCGTCGGGCGAGGCAGCGCGGGCCAGCGTTCGCGTGCTGAGCCTGGAGCGGTATCAGTGGCCGGACGCCTCGCTGGGATGCGCCGAAACGGGTCCGGCGACTTCTGCGCCCGCGAGCGGGGCCGACGGCTACCGGATTCTGCTGGCGGGGCCGCGCGAAGCCTATGCTTATCATGTTGCGGGCGACGCGCTGCTGCGCTGTGCACCGGACCGGCTCGCGCCCGGCCTGACCGGCGAGCCACTGGCGCCCGATCCGATCGCGGCGGCGCTGGTTGATCGCGTGCGGCGCGATTGGGCGGCGGAAACGTCGGCGCCTGCCAGCCAGATCGCGCTGATCAGCCTGCTGTCGGTAACCTGGCCCGACGCCAGCCTGGGCTGTCCCAGGACCAGCGGTCCGTATCCGCAGCATGAAACGCCCGGTTACCGGATTGTGGTGCGGGCGGGCGAGCGCGAAGGGGTGTATCACACCGATATTCAGAATTTCGTGCGTTGCTCAGCGGACGAAGAAGTGTTGTCCGAACTGCTGCGTGCGGCCCTGGCGACGCCTGCTCCCGCGCCAGCGGAATAGTGACCGCGCCGTATGGCCTGCGATGCGGCCTGCCCGCTCATACCGGCAGGCCGTTTTTTGATCCGCGCCCGTGCTGGCTCAGGTTACGGTTGGCAGAGGCAGGCCAGTGCGAAGCTGGATTTCGGCCAGGGCGCTGAAAGCCGCCGCCCGGACCTCGGCGTTGCGGTCTCGCAGCGCGGCGTAGAGCGGCTTGAGCGCCTGAAGATACCCCATCTGCCCCAGCGTGACCGCCGCCATAGCGCGCTCGAGGCTCGCGCCTTCTTGCAGCGCACGAATCAGCACCTGGCGCGCATTCGGGCCGTGCGGCACCCCATCGCCGCGCTCGGCGGCCCAGCGGATCAGCCAGGGCAGCGCGTCAGCTTCCGGGTAGGCGCGCGGCCCGTCCTGCTCCGGCGCGCGCGCCGCCATGAACGCTTCTTCAGCGGCGGTGCGGACGTACCACTGCTCGTCTTCCATCATGGCGCGGTAGAGCGCCACCAGCGCCCACGCGGCGTGGACGCGGCTCAGGCCATAGACTGTCGCGCGGCGGATCATGATGTCGTCGGCCAGGATGCCGTCGCGCAGAATGGCGTGACCGCCATCGGGAATCGCGGCCAGCGCCTCCGCCACAGCGCGGCGCAATTCATCCGAACCTTCGAGCAGCCCCTGGACCATGATTTCCAGCGCCCGTTCGGTGCCGATCGCGCCCAACGCCAGCCCGGCAGCAAGCTGCACATTGCGCTGTGCGTCGTCCAGCATCGGCGCCAGATCGCGCAGAGCTTCGGGGTCACCCAGCGCGCCCAGCCCGACGCACGCCAACTGCCGGATCTGCGGATCGGCGCTGCGCAGCGCCTGGCGCAGGATGAACAACACGTTCCGATCGCGTGAGGCGATCAGGGCTGCCAGCGCCCGCTCGCGCAGCGCAGGATACTGCTCCGGCGTGACCAGCGCCGCCGCCAGCCGCTTGAACAGATCACCGCGCCAGGGCGCGTCAATCGGCGCATCCGGCATCCACCGCACCACGTTGAACAAATGGCTGAAAATCAGGTCTGGCGGGCCGCTGAGGTAACGATAGACGACCGGCACCATGTTCAACTGGGCCGCGGCAAAGCCGAGCGCGTCGAACCAGGCGGGTTCCAGCGCGTAGGCGGCTGCCGCTTCCGCGCCGCGCGCGAT
>JADLHR010000300.1 GCA_020848665.1 Anaerolineae bacterium | reverse complement strand
GCATGAGCGACAGCTTCCAGCTGGGTGAATACCTCGCCGCGGAGCACGGCGTCGCCGTCGTACCAGGCGCGGCGTTCTCCGCTGAGGGTAACGGTTGGGTGCGCTTCTCCTACGCGCTGCCGCCGGATGTGACCGAAGGTGCGCTGGCCCGCCTGCACGCGGGGTTGCAGGCGCTGGAAGCCGCGCCGGAAGCATGGAGGCGAGCCGGGGATTGAACGCCGGAGCGGATCGGACTACAATCCGCCGGGTGGCGCGGCGCCCGGCGCTTCCGCCACCCAACGTGTCATGTGAGGACGGACGCACTATGAACCGACAACTGCTGAGCATGGCGCTGGCGCTGATCGTGCTGTGCACAACCGCCGCGCCGCGCGCTCAGGCTCAGGACCCCGGCATCCATCGCGGGACGATCAATATCATTCGACCGGAAATCTACCTGGCGCAGGCGGGCGAAGCTGAAGGCCGCATCGGGATGCCGACTACGATCCAGCCGGGCGAGCGCCTGCGCACTGATAGCACCGGCGTCGCGCTGATCACCTGGCTGCCTGATGGGACCGAGTCGATCGCCGGGCCGGGCACGCTGCTCGAGCTGGAGCGTTTCGACGGCGACCGCGAGCGCGGCTTTGACGTGGCGCTGGCGCTGTCCAGCGGCCAGCTTCGTCTGGGCATCGGCGATCTCGGCGCGGCGGGCGGCGCGAGCGCGTGGCGCGTCCGCACCCCGGCCTTCGAGGTTGGGCTGGCGCGGGGCCGCTTCGAGCTGCGGGTGGATGAGGACGAGCAGACTACGCTGATTGTCACCGAGGGCCGCGCCGAGATCGCGCAGGCAGATGGCATGCCGCTGCGCGTGGCCGCTAACGAGTTTGTGACGGCGCGGCCCGGCGGCGCGCCCGCCGAAGCGCAGCGGCTCAGCCTGGATGGCGTCCAGGTCGCGCTGAGCGGCATCTGCACCGGCGAAGCGCGCGCCAACGTCAACGTGCGCCTCGCGCCGAGCGAAAGCAGCCGCCGCCTGGGCGGGCTGATCGAAGGCCAGCGCTTCTGGGTCCGCGCCGCGACCGACGGGCGGCTGTGGCTCCAAATCTACTACCGCACCGCCGAAAATGACCCTGAAGCGCACAGCTATGGCTGGGTCTACGGCCCGATCGCGGCGCTTGACGAGGCGCTGTGCGCCGATCTGGTGCGCGCCCCGCTCGACGCGCAGATTTTCGGTGGACCGGGGGTCGGCGGCGAGGACGTGACCGAAGATGACAGCGCGGACGCGGCTGAGGGAAGCGGCGCCACACCCGTCGAAACTCCAACCGCGACGCCGGACAGTGGCGGCGGCTAACACGCACCAGAACAGGATAATCGCTCATGACGCTTGATCTCAATATCGACCAGATTCGCGGCTGGATGGCCGAGGCCGGACAGATCGCGCTGCGCTATTTTGGCGATGTCACGCCCGAATGGAAAGGCATCGCCGACCCGGTGACCGAGGCCGACCGTGCCATCGAACGCCTGCTGGCCAGCCGTATCCGCGGCGCCTATCCACATCACGGCATCCTGGGCGAGGAATACGGCGGCGAGACGCTCGATCACCGCTTCATCTGGACAGTCGATCCAATCGACGGGACACGTATCTTCGTCGCGGGGCTGCCGACGTGGAGCATCACGATCGCGCTGCTGGAAGATCGCGTTCCGGCCTTCGGCATGGTCTACATCCCGCTCTACGACGATTGGACCTACACCGACGGCGATGACGTGATCTGCAACGGGCGCCCGGTCAAGGGTCAGTTGCAGCCGCGCTGGAAGGATGACTCGGTCGTGCTGTCACGCAGCGACGCGCATTCGTGGTTCGAAATGGCCTTCACCCGCGTGGTCGGGCTGGGGAGCACGGCAACGCATTTCGCCTACACGGCGCGCGGCTCCGCGCTGGCAACCGTCGGGCACGGCGCGTATGTGTGGGATATCGCGGCGGGCGCGGCGCTGATGGCGAAGCAGGGCGGCGAAATCCGGCTGCATTCTGGCGCTCCGATTGACTGGCAGACCATCGATCTGCGCACGCGGATCGACGAAGCTTTTTTCGGCGGACATCCGGCCGTCACTGAGCGGCTGATCCCGCTCTTTCACCGCCGCCCGGAGCCGATCACGCATCCTGGCTGGTGAGGCCCGGTGAGGTCCTAGAGCGTGTTATGCACTTGCGCGCCGGGTAAAGCCCCCCATCCCCCGGCCCCTTGCCCCCAAAATGAGGGAAGGGGAGACCGCTCTGTTTTTTTTCCTTCCCTCGCTCTGGGGGAAGGAAAGCCGACCGCAGGTCGGAAGGATGGGGGGGTGGCCTGGAAACCAGACCATGAAGTGCATAACAACCTCTAGCATCTTCGGGCGGCCCACACCGACCCAAGAGACAGATAAAAAGCGGCCCTGCGGAGCGCATCCACAGGGCCGCCAGAGTTGATTAGGGCTTACGAGCGCTTACTGCGCTTGCAGCGGGGGGTTCGGGTTAGGCGACAGGCGCCATGTCCCGCCCAGGCATTCGCCGCGCACTTCGGCTTCGTAGAACGAGATCACATCGCCGTAGAGCGTCGTCAGGCGGTGCTCGCCGGGGCCAGGCACGTACTGGCCGTCCTTCATCTGGCCGCCCGCGATATAGGTGTAGTCGCTCAGCAGCTCGAACTCCGGCGTCAGCGCCCAGCCGAGACGATCGCGCACGCCCTCTTTCTCGCGCCAGATCAGGCCGAAGCCGCGTTTGGGCTGGTACAGCCCGGCCGGTGGAACCAGGCTCGGATCAGTCTCCGGGTCGCCTTCCTGGAAAGCGTCGTTGTAGCAGAACCAGTCGCCGCTGTTCTCGTCAGCAGCGGCAGCCATCACCCAGACCTGTCGCAGGTGGCGAATCCAGAACATGCGCCCATGCTCAAAGACCTGCTCGGCGCCCTGGACCTGGGCCTGAACCGGCGTCGGGAACCCGGCAGGCGCGGGAGTCGGCTCGATGACCGGCGGCGGGGCCGGCGTCGGCTGCGCGGGCTGCGCGACGACCTCTGGACTGATCGGCACGTTCCAGACACGCACCGTCCCATTGGAGCCAGTCGCCACCAACAGCGTGCCATCCGGGCTGAAGATCACGCGGCTGACGACGTTCGCCGGTCCGGCCAGTTGTGCGAGGCCCT
>JADLHR010000299.1 GCA_020848665.1 Anaerolineae bacterium | reverse complement strand
GCACCCGCGAGGAAGATCACATGCTGACAGTCCGCGCCAGCATCGCACGCGAGGAATGGAACGCTGCGCTCCGGCAGCTTCCGGCGGCGCATGTGCTCCAGACGTGGGAATGGGGCGCGTTTAAGCAGGTCGAAACCGGCTGGACGCCGGAGCGCCTGCTGTACCTTGACGGGGGGCAAACGGTTGGCGCGGCCTCGCTGCTCACCCGCCAAGCCGGTCCGCTGTGCGTGATGTATGTCCCCAAAGGCCCGGCGCTCGACTACGCGAATCCGGCCCATCTCGACGCCGCGCTCGATCATCTGGAAACCCTCGCCCGGCGGCGCCGTGCGCTGTGGCTGAAAATCGATCCCGACGTGGTCGCGGGAACCGGCGTGCCGGGCGGGAGCGACCCGTCCCGCCCGGCCTGCGACGATCCGGCCGGCCAGCGCGTGCTGGAGACACTGGGGGCGCGTGGCTGGCGGCTCAGCGCGTCGCAGGTGCAGTTCCGCAACACCGTCACGCTCGACCTGACACAGAGCGAAGACGACCTGCTCGCGGGAATGAACCAGGGCACGCGTCGCAAGATTCGCCAGGCGAGCAAGCAGGGCGTAGCGGTGCGGGCCGCATCCGGCGCGGCGGATTTCGAGACGCTCTACCGTCTCTACCGCATCACCGGCGAGCGCCAGGGCTTCCTGATTCGTCCGCCGGGCTACTACCGCGAAGCGTGGGCGCGCTTCATCGAGGCCGGGCTGGCGCAGGCGTTCCTGGCCGAGTGGGAAGGCACGCCGCTGGCCGGGCTGGTGCTGTTCCACTTCGGCCCCAAAGTCTGGTACTTCTATGGCATGAGCAGCAACGAGGAACGTCAGCGGGTGCCCACTTACCTGCTTCAGTGGGAGGCGATCCGCTGGGCGAAGGCGCGCGGCTACGCGACGTACGATTTCTGGGGCGCGCCAGACTCGTTCGACGACTCCGACCCAATGTGGGGCGTCTACCGCTTCAAGGACGGCTTTGGCGGGACAGTCGTGCGGCATATTGGCGCATGGGATTACGCGCCGAACGCGGCGCTTTACGCGCTCTACGAGCGGGTGATGCCGCGTGTCCTCGGCGCGCTGCGGCGCGTGGCCCGGCGCGGCCCATAAGCGCGCAACCTCTCGGCAGCGGTCCGCGTATAGGGAAGTGAGAGTAGATCAACCGCGAGAGGAGATGTACTGGTATGAGCCTGATGCGCGCGATTGTATGCTTACTGTTTCCGCCACTGGCCGTGATCGACCGGGGCTGCGGGACTGTTCTGATCGTCACGGCGCTGACGATCGCCGGCTGGGTGCCGGGCGTAATCGCGGCGCTGGTCCTGAACTACGTCGCGGCGAACGAGCGCTAAGCCCGCCGGGATCATTTCGAGCGTCGCCCTCGCCGCGCTATCGCTGTGAGCCGCCGTAGTCCGCTCGTTTCGCTCAGACCGGGTGATGCATTCGCACGGCGTCGCGGTATATGAAAACCAGCGGCGACTGCTGGATCATGGCTGTCTGCGGCTCGAACAGCGGAAAGAACGCGGCATCCGTCATGCCAATGAACAGCGCCTTGGTTGAGGCGATGAAATCGTGCAGGCGATCTTCGCTGCCCAGGTGCGCCTTGCCCTGCATGACGTAGTGCGACGTGTAGATCGCCAGCGGCTCGCTGCGCGGCAGCAAGCCGGTTTCTTCCTGGCTGAGCATCTGCTCAAAGGCAATAGCGTGGCACTGGATTTTGCGCACGTACAATTCCGGCAGCGACATGCTGGTGGCGGGATTGCCGCGCTCCAGCCCGCGCACCGCCGTCCGGTAGAGCGTCAGAATTGGCCTGATCTCGTCGTTGAGAAACGTCTGCATCAGGCCGGCGCTGTGCAGCATGCAGCGCACCTCGAACCCTGGCAGCAGCACTGTCGCCGGATTCTGCCTGATCACTGAGCTTTGATTGAAGTAACTCATGCGCCTCGCTCCTCGTTCGCGCCGGAAGACGACTGGTGGATGCTCCTCGTCTGAGGCTCATTGTAGTCGAATCGGCGCGCCGGGAAACTCGCGGCTCGTTGGGCGCGATTCGCCCGTTGGGTGCGGCGGAGCCGGACGCTATAATGAAGGCAGAGCGAGCAACGGCTACCACAGGAGCGCGAGCGTGTCGACCTCACTCGGAGTGCTGATCGCGCTGGTCGTCGCGGCCAGCGTCGGATTGTTGACGCGCGCGCTGCGTACAGAGCGGTACGAAGTACGCAATCGCGGCGTGAACCAGCCGTCCAGCGTCACCTGGACGCGCGCAGGCATGCACGCCGCTTTTCTGCTGCTGAAATTTGGCGGGATCGCTTACCTCCTGGCGACGTTCTACGCCTTTTACATGTTCCAGCGCGTCTGCGCCCGTGATGACTGGACGCGCGACGCCTACGAGCGCGGCGCGCTGGTCGAGCATATCGCCGAGGCGCTGCGCTGGCCGCTCTACCTCGAAGGCGATCCGCCTTGCGGGGTGGATTTGCTCGCGCCGGTCGAGCCGAGCGCATAGCAGCGCGGCCCCGCTCAGGCAGGGCCGCGCACCACACAGGTCAACCCAAAAGATCGGGGGCGCCTACTCCTCCGCCGCCTCGGTGATCGTGAACACCGACCCGGCGCTGCGCCCGTGCACCTCCGGGAAGTAGAACTCCTGCGCCGTCGCCGGGATGACGTTGTACTCGCCCGCCAGCCCCGGCTGGATCACGTAGTTGAACTGGTATGTGCCGCGCGGCAGGTAGGTCGCGTAGAGCACGACCTTCTCGTCGCGCATCTCGACGTTCGAGAACCACCACCAGCCCCAGCCCTGGCTGAGCGGCTTGTCGCGCTCTAGCTGCGGCTGCGTGCCGACCTGGCTGGTCGTCTCCAGCTCCGGATTGACCGCGTCGCTGCCCGCCGGGATCGGGTCCTCGACGATGACGTAGTGCAGGTCATTCGGCGCGATGATCGTCAGCGTGACCTGCACCGGCGCGCCGACCGGCGCCTCAGTGATCGGCGCGGCGTCAGGATCGCTCAGCAGGCTGTACTTGCGCGAGACGCTGATGCCCCGGTCGAGCGGCTCGACTTCTGGCACGGGCAGATAGGCCGTCAGGTGCGCGGTGTAGTAGAGGTTGCCCGGCCCGGCGTCGCGGCTGATCAGCAGGCGGTTGGCTTCGTCGGCCAGCAGCGCCGCGACTTCAACGCGCAGCACCTCGGCCTCTTTGACATTCTCCGGCGTAGCGGTGTCGTCGTCCAGCGGCAGCGGTTCGCCGTTCAGTTGCACCGCAAAGGTGTAGTCCGGCTCAAGCTCGCCGGTGAGGACCATCCACTCGGTCAGCGCCATGACCGCCCAGGCCGTCTCCTGCGTCGTCTCCCAGTGATCGGCCTCGCGCGCGACCATCAGCCAGCGCACGACATTGGGGATCATCTGGTTATCCGGGTCGATCTGGGCCAGCGCCAGCAGGCCGAGCGCGGTTGTGCGCGTGTCGGTGTTCCAGTTCCACCAGTCCTGCTCGGCTTCTTCCCAGTGCGCGCCGGTCGCGCTGACGATCAGGCCGTTGTTGAGGTCGTTGATCAGCTCTGTCGCGCGCGTGTCGTCCGGCGCCAGCCAGTGGAAGGTCATCGCCAGATACGCCTTGGCGTAGAGGCTCAGCCCTTCGCGCTCCTCGAACAGACGCGCCGCCCGGCTGAGGTCGCCCTCGCCGCCGTAAGACAGCGCGTAGATCAGGAACGCCTGGCGGTTGAGCCGCCACGCCGACTCCTGCGGGCCTACCGTGATCAGCGCCCCGCGCACGAACTCTGCCGCGCGCGCCATCACGTCCGCGTCGATGGTAT
>JADLHR010000298.1 GCA_020848665.1 Anaerolineae bacterium | reverse complement strand
TGACCAAGCGCCAGGCCGAGCCGGGCCTCGCGCGGACGCTTGACGCGGGCGGGCAGGTGATCGAGGTCGATACCTCGCCCGCGCTGCGCTGGGTTGGCAGCGGGCGGACCGTCCTCAACAACCGGGGTAGCGTGGTCAGGCAGTTCGAGCCGTATTTTAGCGTCACGCCTGCTTATGAGAGCGAGCGGGCGCTGATCGAAGTGGGCGTCAGCGACGAGCGCCAGTACGACCCGCTGGGGCGGCTGGTGCGCGTCGATCTGCCGGACGGCACGGTCGAGCGCGTCGAGTTTTCGCCCTGGATGGCAGCTCGTTATGACCGCAACGACACCGTCCGCGAGAGCGCATGGTACGCCGCGCTCGGCAGCCCTGATCCCGGCGCCGATCCTGAGCCAGCCGATCCCGCCCGGCGCGCGGCCTGGCTCGCCGCCCGGCACGCCGGCACGCCGCTGGTCGAGCACCTGGACGCGCTGGGCCGGGTGGTCTACACCGTCGCCGACGCCGGGGCAGGGTCGATCGCGACGCGCACCGTGCTCGACATCGAGGGCAACCAGCTCGCCGTGATCGACGCGCGCGATAATACCGTGATGGCCTACACCTACAGCCTCGGCGGACTGCGTGCGCGCCAGGTCAGCATGGACGGTGGCGCGCGCCGCCAGCTTCCGAACGCCGCCGGGAATACGTTCGTCTCGTGGGACAGCCGCGATCACCGCCTGCGCCTTGAATTCGACGCGCTCCAGCGCCCGACTCGCCGCTGGCTGAGCGTGAATGGCGCCGCCGAGGCGCTGGTTGCACGCACGATTTATGGTGACTCCGCCGAGGCGCCCGCCGACCGCGTGGCGCGCAACCTGCTGGGCCGCGTCTACCGCGTCTTCGACCAGGCGGGGCGGGTCACGAACGAGCAGTACGACTTCAAGGGCAACCTGCTGCACACGACCCGGCGGCTGGCGTCGGACTATACCGGCCTGATCGATTGGGATGTCGCTGATCCGCTGGCGCTGCTTGAGGATGAGACGTACGAGACGCGCACTACGTACGACGCGTTCAACCGCCCGGTCGAGCTGCGCACGCCGCATCACGCGGCGCTGCCCGCCAGCGTGATCACGCCTGCGTATAACGAGGCCGGGCTGCTCGAAACGGTTGACGTGCGCCTGCGCGGCGCGGGCGCGACGACGCGCTTCGTCAGCGATGTCGATTACGACGCGCGCGGCAGCCGGACGCGGATCGCCTATGGCAACGGCGCGATCACGACCTACGCCTATGATCCGCTGACGCTGCGCCTGACCGAGCTACGCACTACGCGCCCGCAAGGTGGCGGAACGGAAGACTTGCAGCGCCTGCGCTACACCTACGACCCGGCGGGCAACATCACAACCGTGCGCGACGACGCTCAGCAGACCGTCTACTTTAACGGCGCGGCAGTCGCACCGGCGCAGCGATATGAGTACGACGCGCTGTACCGCCTGACGCGCGCCGAGGGCCGCGAGCATATCGGCCAGAACCAGCCGCCCGACCCATGCGACACCTTCCGCCGCCACCTGCCGCACCCCGGTGACGCCAACGCGCTGCGCCGCTACCGGCAGCAGTATACCTATGATGACGTGGGCAACCTGCTGGAGATCGTGCACAGCGCCGGGAACGGAGCCTTCCTGCAACAGTGGACGCAGACCTATACCTACGAGCCAGGCAGCAACCGGCTTGACGAGGTGACGGTTGGCGGCGCGACGTTCAGCTACGCGCACGACGCGCACGGCAACCTGTCGCTGCCGCACCTCAACCTGAGCGAGTGGGACTTCAACGACCGCTTGCGGCATGTCCGGCGCGGCACGAGCGAGGCGTATTTCGTCTACGACGCGCAGGGCCAGCGCGTCCGCGCCGTTGTCGAGCGCGGCGGGCTGCGCGAGGAGCGGCTGTACCTCGGCGGGCTGGAGCTGTTCCGCCGCACCGTGATCGCGTCCGGCGCGCGGCGCCTGGAACGCGAGACACTCCCGATCCTGGACGACCGGCGCTTGATCGCGCTGGTCGAGACCAAGACGCTCGATGCCGACGCGCCCGGCACCGTCCCAGAGACGCTGCACCGCTACCAGCACGGCAACCACCAGCTTTCGGCGGCGCTGGAGCTGGATCACGCGGCGGCGGTGATCAGCTACGAGGAATACTATCCCTACGGCGCGACCTCGTACCAGGCCGGGCGCACGCTGGCCGAAGTCCAGCGCAAGCGTTACCGCTACGCGGGCCGCGAGCAGGACGACGTGACCTGCCTGTACGCGATGGGCGCGCGCTACTACGCGCCCTGGCTGGGCCGCTGGACCGCGCCCGACCCTGCCGGGCTGGTGGACGGCGTCAACCTGTACCGCTACGCGCGCGATAACCCCGTGCGCGGCTCTGACCGGGGCGGGATGCAGACCGATGACGATGTGGAGCTTGGCCCGCTGCGCCTGACGGACATTCGCCTGCGGACCGACATCATCCCGGTGTCGGGCAGCGTCCAGTTCCAGAACTTGCTGAGTCCGTCGCGCTCGGCCACTGGCAGCCTGATCATCGGAGCGCGGCTTGAACTGGACGCGAATCTGCGCCTGGGCGCCGACACCGGGCGCGGGACCGATCCCAACGATCGCTTCCCCAGCCCGCGCGAGCAGGTCGAGCGCGCCAGCGAACCGCAAGAGCGCGGAACGCCGGTCCGCGCCGAGGCGGGCGCCGTGCTGCGCCTGGATACCGAAGCGCGCCGCGCGACCGCGACCGGCCAGTTGTTCGGGGTAGCTGGCCGGGTCGGGGAAGGCATCTGGGGAAGCGTGCTGGCGCGCGGGCAGTTCGAGGCGCCCATTCCGGGCCGGATTGCGTTCAGCGACATCGGCTCGACGCTGCGCTCGTCGCTCAGTCAGGCGACCGGCGACGTGCGCTTCTCCGGCGCAGTCCAGGCGCCGGGCTTCACATTCGGCACGCTCAGTGGCCGGGCTGAGTTGCTGGAAGGGGGCCGTCTCCAGTTGCGCAGCGAGCTGGCGGCGCTTAACCTGGCGCGGCTCAATCTCAGCGCGACCGGCCAACTGCGCGAGAGCGGTGTGGATATTGCGGCGAGCGGGCGCCTGACGCTGTTTGGCGTGCCCTCGCTGCGGCTGGCAGCGAGCGGCACAGTGGACTTCACGAGCGGCACGTACCGCTTCGGCGGCACCGTGTCGGGCTACATCCCGCCGCTGACCTACGCCACCGGGCAGTTCTTGCTCACTTCGGACGCAGGGCTGAGCGCGTCGGCGCACGTCTTTGGCCTGACCTATGTGCCCGGCATCGACACCGGACCCGATCCGTCGCCCGTGTCGCCGATCGCGCGCGATATGTTTCAGTTGCCGGATGATCCGAAGCTGCCTTCCGGCCCCGCGCTGGGCTACTCGTACTTCCGTTACTCGGGAAACCGGCTGACGATCTTCAGTGTCGGCCTGATCCCTCAGACGACCGGCCCCGCCGTCGGGGCGCACCTGACCTTACCGTTCAGCTTGCATTAGCGTGCCGCCACCGGGCGCCAGCTTTCAGGAGCAAGGGACCATGTCACCACTACGCCGTGAACTCAAGATCGAGATGCGTGGGCGCGACGTGCGCCTGCTGCAAGAGGCGCTCAGGTCCGCCGGGTTTGCGCCGGAGGATGCCGCAGGTGAGTTCGGCCGCAGCACCGCGTTCGCGCTGCGCGCGTTCCAGTCCGAGCACAACCTGCCGGTGTCGGGCGTGCTGGATCGGCGCACCTTCGCCCGGCTGAGCGAAGTCCTGGAGCGCGACCCGTTCGGTCCCCGGCCCGACGAGCCAGGCGCTGGGCGGGGGCTGGCGGTGCGCGGACGCGTGACGCAGGCAGATGGCACGCCGATTCCTGGCGCGCGCGTGCAGGCGCTGGAAAAGGCCCTGCTTGGACGGGCTGACCGCCTGTTGGGACAGGCGCAGTCTGACGAAGGAGGGCTGTACGAAATCCGCGTGCCGCGCGTGGACGCCGATGGCATCGACCTGCTGATGCAGGTGCTAGCGCCTGACGGTGAGGAAGTCATCACGCGCTCACCGCTCATTCTCGGCGCGGAGGGTGAGCGCACCGTCGATCTGATCGTCAGCAGCCCGCTTTACCCGCCGCCCAGCGAGTTTGCGCAGATCGGGCAGCAGCTTGATCCACTGTTGGTCGATGTCGATCTGAACGCGCTCGACCGCGACTCGCTGGCGCTGCTGGCTGGGAAAACCGGGTTGTCGCCGCTGCGCGTGACGCATTACGTCCAGGCGCGGCGCTTCGCCGCCCAGGGCCGCGTTTCGGCGGAGGTGTACTACGGGCTGTTTCGCGCCAATTTGCCGGTCAATAAGCCCGCTCTGGTCGCGCAGGACAACGCGCTGCTGGCCGAGGCGCTGACCACCGCTTCGCGTGCCGGGGCTATCGACTCGACGCTGGCGGAAAAGCCGGAGGCTGTCGCCAAGCTCGTCGCACGGCTCAACGCCGAGGCGATCGACGACCTGATAAAGCAGCCCGCGCTGAGCAACGGCACGCCCTCGCTGGGGGCGTTTGTTAATCTCGCGGGGCTGAGCGACAGCCAGCAGCGCGCCTTCACACAGATTGTCCAGACACACGACGCGCCGGGCCGGGAGTTCTGGAAACGGCTCGAGGCCGACCCGGCGTTTGATGAGCAGGCGGTGCGCTCGGTCCGGCTGGCGGCGCAGCTTGGGATGCTGACCTTCAACAACGCCCCGCTGATGGCCGAGCTGCACCAACGCCTGCGCGACGCCGGGAACGCTGGCGACCCGCTGCGCGGGCTGGTTGGACTCGATCAGGGTGAGTGGCTGAGCCTGATCGACGGAGCGGTTGGCTCGGACGGCACGCCGGTCATCCCGGCGGGCATCCCGGTGAGCGGCGCGGAAAAACCCGTCGAAGCCTACGCCCGCACGATGGCGCGCGTCGTTGAAGACACCTATCCGACCGCTACAATCGCGGCCCGGCTGGGCGAAGATGACTTTGAGGGCGCGACGCAGGTTCGCGCGTTTCTCGATCACGCGCCCGATTACGAGATCCGCGAGACGAGCGTACGCCGCTATGTGCAATCGCACGATGTGGACATTGATCCCGCGCAGCAGGCGGCGGTAGAGCGTGTGCAGCGTGTCTTCGCGCTGGCGCCGCGCTTCGAGCGTTACGAGACCATGCGCCCCCTGCTGGCGAAGGGGGTCGATTCGGCTTACGCGATCAAGACGATGGGCGAGCGCCGCTTTATGCAGACCTTTGGCGAGACGCTGGGTGAGACGCAGGCGCACGCCGTCTTCGACAGCGCCGCGCAGAAAACCGCGCTGACGACCACGCTGTTCGCCAAATACGGCGCGCAGTTCAACAACGTGCCGATGGCTGTGCTGCCGGATATGAACATCCCCGGCGTGCTGGGCGAGGTCGGGGAGATTCTGGGGCCAGAGCTGGCGATGGATTTCGCCACCTGGGAAGGGTTGTTCGGCAGCGCCGACTTCTGCGCGTGTGAGCACTGCCGCTCGGTTTTCAGCCCGGCGGCATACCTGGTCACGCTGCTCAAGTTCCTGCGCGATCGCGGGGCGCTCGACGAGCTGGCCGCGCGCCGCGCCGACATCGGCAACGTCGAGCTGAACTGCCACAACACCCACACCACACTGCCCTACGTGGACCTGGTCAACGAGGTGCTGGAAGGATTTATCGCGGGCGCGGCGGACGTGCACCAGACCGAGGGCGAGGCGGGCGATCTGCGCGTCCACCCGGAGCATGTCAACGTCGGCGCCTACACCGCGCTGGAGTCGCGCGTCTATCCCTGGGTGCTGCCGTTCGGCCTGTGGACGGAGGAAGCGCGCGCCTATCTGCAACCACTTGATGTGGCGCGCCACGCCATTATGGATCACTTCAACCCGGCGCTGCCCGAAGATCGCAATGTAGCCGCCTGGCTGCCGATCGCGACCGAGCGCCTGGGCCTGCTCGAAGCGGAGCGTGACATTCTGCTGGACGGCGCGTTCCATGCCTCGCACTGGAACAACGTCCCGCTCAACAGCCTGCAGACCGTGCGGACGCTGCTCGACACGGCGCGCATCTCGTTTCTGGAGCTGCGTCAGATGCTCGACACGCGCTTCATCAATGGCGATGGCGCGCTGGTGATCGATTACGTCGTGGGCGAGGACGAAGACGCCGAATTGACCTGCGACCTGACCGAAGCGCGCATCGAGGCGCTGACGACCGGGCACCTCAACCGGATTGAGCGCTTCACGCGTCTGCGCCGCAAGCTTGGCTGGTCTGCCTACGAGCTGGATGTGGCGCTGACCGCGCTCGGCGGCACGCTGAACGATCAGACGCTGGTCAACCTGTCGTTTGTCCATGCGCTGCGCGAGCGGCTGGAAGTCGATCTGCCGGTGATCGCGAGCTGGGTAGCGAACCTCGACACGCGCCCCTACCTGGGCGACGACGACGACGGTCAGCATCCCTCGTACTACGCCTCGCTGTTCCTCAACCGGACGGTCGGCGGCCCGGACGATCTGGCCCCGTTCCAGCCGGGTGCGCTCGGCGGCGCGGCGATTGACGACCACGAGGCCGCGATCCTGGCCGCGCTCCAGATCATCACCGCCGAAGAGCTGGCGCTGATCCGCGAGCGCCGCCTGGCAGACGGCGCGCTGAGCATGGCGAACCTGAGCGAGATGCATCGCGTTGCCACGTTCAAGCGCGCGCTGGAAATCAGCGTCCGCGACCTGCTCGACCTGCTCGATCTGACCGGGCTGAATCCGTTCAGCGCCGCCAGCCTGTACGATGCGCTGCGCGTGATCGACGTGCTGGACACGATCGGGGCGGCGGGGTTCACTCTGCCGGAGCTGGGCTATCTGCTGCGCCACGAGTTCGACGCCAACAGCCGCGTCGCGCCCTCGGAAGCGCAGATCGCCGTTTTCCTGACGCAGCTTCGCGCCGGGTTGCAGCGTATCCGCGCCAGCTTCCAGGCCGCGCCCGACCCCCGCGGGGAGATTACTACCCGGCTGCTGGGCGCGGTTATTGCGCCTGACGACCTGCTGCCGTCCCTGGCGCTGCTGTACGGGGTCGCACCGGCGTCTGAGCTGCCTGCCGATCCGGCGGGGTTCCTCAACGCACGGTTCGCGCCATTTATCCCCGACCCTCCGACGCGCGCGGATGTGATCGCGCGGCTGGTAGATGACACCGATCCCGGCTATTTGCAGCCGGAAGTCGAGCAGGCGGGGCGCTTCGCGCTGGTGCTGGAGCCGCTGGCCGCCTATCTGCGCGCGATCAACAGTGTGGCGCTGGTTCAGCAGATGTCCGCCGATTTCCTGGAGATCGAGTTGGGTGCCAGCGATCTGCTGCTGGGCGGGCTGATCCGCTCGGTGG